>CAVGWF010000022.1:0-44294 GCA_963632825.1 Escherichia coli
GAGTGATCTCAAGGCTGTAGTGCAGCATCGCCTGCGGTATTGCGGGTATCTCCCTTGATATTACATCGCGGGTCGCTTCGGGCGTAATATCGCGCTTGCCGAAGCCCGTGCCGCCGGTGGATATGATGAGGTCCGTGCCGAGTTCATAGGCACATTTGATGAATTCGGCAGAAATCTCGTGCCTTTCGTCGGGAACGAGCCCTCTGTAAACGACATCAAATCCGGCATCATTGAGCATCTGAGTAACCGCCGGACCGCTTTTATCCGTCCTTTCACCCTTGCTGCATCTGTCACTGACTGTAATAACTGCTGCCTTGTAGCTCATATAGGCCTCCTATTAACGCGATATTACTTCTTGAAGCTGTCTTTAAGTGCGACCGCGCGGTTAAAGACAAGATGATCCGGTGCCGAATCCTTGCTGTCTACGCAGAAATAGCCCATGCGCAGGAACTGGAACTGAGCCGGAGCGACCGCGCTTTCGAGCATTTTCTCAAGCTTGCAGCCGCTGAGTATCTCAAGGGAATCGGGATTCAGGCAGCCGAGATAGTCCTTGTCGGCTGCATCGGGATCCGCGTCGGAGAAAAGATTGCTGTAAAGCCTTACCTCGGCATCGGCGCAATTATTTGCATCGACCCAGTGTATCGTGGCACCCTTGACCTTGCGCCCGTCGGCGGGATCGCCGCCGCGGCTGTCGGGATCATAGGCGGCGAGCACCTCGACGACATTGCCGTTTTCATCCTTGACGCAGCCGGTGCAGGTGATAAGATACGCACCCTTCAGGCGGCACTCGGGACCGGCGGGGTAGAGCCTTTTGTACTTCGGCACGGGTGTTTCGAGGAAATCCTCCGCCTCTATCCACAGATCGCGCGAGAATGTGACCTTTCGCGTACCGGCATCGGGATCGTTGGGGTTGTTTTCAATATTCAGCTCCTCACTCCGACCCTCGGGATAGTTGGTTATGGTAAGCTTTATCGGGCGCAGCACAGCCATCGCACGCTGAGCGTGCTCATTGAGATCCTCACGCAGACAGTGCTCAAGGAACGGGAACTCAACGGTGTTCGGCACCTTTGCAACGCCTATCCTCTCGCAGAAATTGCGGATGGATGCGGGCGTGTAGCCGCGGCGGCGCAGACCGCACAGCGTCGGCATACGCGGATCGTCCCAGCCGGAAACCCTGCCCTCCTCAACAAGCCTTCTGAGCTTGCGCTTGCTGAGCACGGTGTAGTTTATGCCGAGGCGGGCAAACTCTATCTGTCTGGGCTTTGAGGGAACGGAGACATTGTTTATCACCCAGTCGTAAAGCGGACGGTGATCCTCATATTCCAGCGAGCACAGTGAATGAGTTATGCCCTCAAGAGCGTCCTGAATCGGATGGGCAAAGTCATACATGGGGAATATGCACCACCTGGTGCCCTGACGATGGTGCTCGATATAGCGAATACGGTAAAGCACGGGGTCACGCATATTGAAGTTGCCGGAGGCAAGGTCAATCTTGGCGCGCAGCGTATATTTACCCTCCGGGAATTCGCCGTTTTTCATTCGCTCGAACAGGTCGAGGTTTTCCTCGACGGGTCTGTCGCGGTAAGGACTTACGGCGGGCCTTGAGGTGTCGCCGCGATACTCCCTGAACTGCTCGGGAGTCAGCTCGCAGACATAGGCAAGTCCCTTTTTGATGAGCTCTACGGCAAATTCGTAAGTCTTTTCAAAATAATCCGAGCCGTAGAAGAAACGGTCACCCCAGTCAAAGCCCAGCCAGTGAATATCCTCCTGAATTGCGTCGACATACTCTGTGTCCTCCTTGGCGGGGTTGGTGTCGTCCATGCGCAGATTGCATATGCCGCCGTACTTTTCGGCGGTACCGAAATCAATTATGAGCGCCTTGCAGTGACCTATATGCAGATAGCCGTTCGGCTCGGGCGGAAATCTGGTGTGCACCTGCATTCCGGCAAAGCGTCCGCCCTCGGCGATGTCCTCGTCAATAAAATTTTCAATAAAATTCTTGCTTGCGTCTTCCATGTTTTTACTCCTATATGAACGGTTAGTAAAATTATAAACGATATTTGCCGCAATTACAATATTAAAAGTTAAAAATGCATTATACTGTTGCATATGCGGTTGAGATATTACACTGCTTGTGCTAAAATAAGCTCAGGTGATGAAAAATGGACAACATGTTTGATATTCTCATAATCGGCGCGGGCCCTGCGGGAATATCCGCTGCGCTGACGGCGCGCAATCGCGGCAGACGCGTTGGCGTTATCGCAAATCCCCCGGAGAGCAGCAAGCTGTATCTTGCCGAGAGCGTTACAAACTATCCCGGCATATCGGGCAGCGGAAGGGATATCCTGATGACAATGCTTTCCCAGCTTGAAAAAAGCGGTGCGGAGATAATATCCGGCAAGGCGCTTAGCGTTATGCCGATTGGAAAGAGCATAGGCGTTGCGGTCGGAAACGATTTTTATGAGGCCATGGCTGTCATAATCGCCGCCGGCATAAGCCGAAAGCCCATATGCAGCGGCGAAAAGCAGTTTGTAGGAAGGGGAGTGAGCTACTGCGCCACCTGCGACGGTATGCTGTACAGGGGCAAAACCGTCGCCGTCATAGGAGACGGCAACGAGGCGGAGAATGATAGGCGCTTTTTAAAGGACATAGGCTGCAATGTCATAGCCTTTTCGGGAAAGGAAAGGCTTGAGATAACGGGGAATATGAAGGCTGACACTCTCATAGCCGACGGCAGGGAGTATAAAACCGACTGCATATTCATCCTTAAGGACACGCTCGCACCCGACAGTCTTGTTTCGGGCATTGACAGTGAGCGTGGAGTCATAAAAACGGGTCCCGGCGGTAAAACTAACATAAAGGGGATTTTTGCCGCAGGCGACTGCACCGGAGCACCGTATCAGATAGCAAAGGCTGTGGGCGACGGAAACGCCGCCGCTCTCGCAGCCTGCGAATATATAAGCTGACGGGGATTAACTTCCCGCCGGTCATACAAAAAAGGAGATATAAAAAATGTCAGTTATGCATCTTACAAAGGAAAATTTCGATTCCGTTACATCCTCGGGGCTCGTTCTGGTCGATTTCTGGGCAACATGGTGCGGACCCTGCCGTATGCAGGCTCCCATACTCGAGGAGTTTGACAAGCAGATGGAGGGCCGCGTCAAGGTGTGCAAGCTCGATGTAGACGATAACCCCGCCATCGCCCAGCGCTTCGGCGTTATGAGTATACCCACTCTTATCGCATTCAAAGACGGTAAGCAGATAGGCAAGGAGGTCGGCGTTACAAGCTGCGAGGATCTCATGCTTATGTTCGGCTGAGCATAGGTAAAAGTTGACTCTGTTTTCTTACGATAGCCCAGCCGGACAAACACACGGTACAGCGAGCCCGGATGCCGCTTATAGCCCTTTTTTCTCATTAGCCCGCCATACATCTTGCATACACTGATGTCCGGCGTCCTGCGGTGGTAGTCGCGGATCCACTTCAGATCTTCTTCCGTATGGGCGTTGGGATGTGGTGTCAGAGTCCGGTGAGACTTGGCCTGTAACGATTCCTTTCGTTAGAGTATTGTGTTGTAGCTTGATTTTAACGAATCCAATCGCCTTTTTCTATACCCTTGGTCTCGCATCTGTTGTAACGCTGCAATAATGTCGTGGAATGAGGTAATTTGTGCTTGACAAATTCAGAATCTGTGGTATTATTTATCTCGTTCCGTGTGCGGGCATAGCTCATCCGGTAGAGCGCCACCTTGCCAAGGTGGAGGTAGCGAGTTCGAGTCTCGTTGCCCGCTCCATTATCCGTCGGTCTTTGACCGGCGGATTTTTTATATCCATAATTTTTATGATAATTTTATGCAAAAAACGAGGCTCGATGAGCCTCGTTTTTTGCTGTATTTATTTTTTGAACTCGTTGAAGCCCTGGAGTATTTTCGCCATCTGTGCGCGGGTCGTGGTGTCTTTAGGACCGAAGCCGCCGGTCGGATAACCGTTGACTATTCCGTTCTGACTTGCCCACAGCACCGCATTATACGCCCAAGAGCTAACGCTTGCTGCATCGGTAAAGCTCAGAGTGCCGGTAACGGCGGGAGAGCTCGCGTAGCGATAAAGCATCGTTACGGCCTGCTCACGGGTGATGCCGCTGCCGGGTGCGAAGGTCGTATCGCTCATGCCCTTGACCACGCCTGTATTATAAGCCCAGAGTATCGCGTTGTAGGCATAGCTCGTGGTCGGAACATCGGTAAACGGCATCTTCATGCCGCTGACGGAGGGCTCACCGGCAATGCGGTAAATGACCGTTGCGAACATTTCACGGGTCATCGTTGCATCGGGCGCAAAGGTGTCGGTGGTAACGCCGTTCATCAGACCGTGGTTATATACATAGACGACATTACCGTAGAACCACTGCTCGGCACTCACATCCTTGAAGGGAAGCGAGGGGCTTTCACACACAATGTCCGCTCTGTCACGGATTCGTATGCGCGGGACGATCTTTTCACCGTCAAGAGCGAAGCTGTCATCGCGCGAGGCAAGACCCGTAGCCGTCACATAACAGCCGACCTCGAGACCTGCAATTTCCGCCTCTGTGGTGATATAGCCGTCAATGAATATGCGGCTGGTCTCACCGGAGGCATCCTTGACAAGTATGGTCTCGACAAGACCCTCGTTGTACTCAATTCTGGTGACCTGACCGTAAACTCTCACGAGAGAGCCGGTAACGCTGCCGTCATTGAGCTGCTTTGCGGTAATGCTTATCGGAGCAACGGGATCCGCATCGCCGATCTTCTCGATCGTCTTTACCGCTATCTGGCGCTCGCCCTTATAGGAGCTGGTGGTGCCGGTGATGCGTACCTTGTCGCCAATCTTATAGTCACCGGCAACGGGGAACGCGTTGATGCCTGCGGTTCCGTCCTGAACATAGATGCAGTCGAAGAAGGCGGTGTCCTTGTCGTGACCGGAGGCGTTGGAGGTAACTATGCCCTCTATGGTGTAGCGCACACCCTCCTCCTGTTCGGCCTGAACGGTAGCAATATCGGTGATCTTGGTGGGATTTATGTAGCTCAAAAGGTTCTCGCAGATGCGGTAGTTGGAGTAGTTTTTCTCCGAGCCGTTATCCTCTACCGTTGCCTGAACCTCGAAGTTTGACATGAACGCCGCGCCCGATACGACAATGAGACCCTGTCCGGGCAGCTGCTCGGATGCCATTGCAATCAGACGGTTATCGCCGTCCGCCACCGCGTACTTCGGCGTGTTCGCGCCGCCGAGACCGTCATTGTCAACATCGGCGGAGTAGGTGGAGGCGTGGCCGTACACGATGGGAGAAACGGTGGAGGGCAGGGAAGCGGCAGCCTTGCCGTCCGCGCCTACTGCGTAAACGCTTGCGCCGCCGTAGTGGCTGAACACCTCGGTATACATACGGTCGTAGGGATGCTCTGCATCATACACAACGCCGTCGGTGAGGAAGCTCTCGCCGTAGGTGTTGAAGTAGAGTCTCCACTTATCAACGCCGTCGGCAGCGGAACGAATATCGTCATATGTTGCGTCATCGCCTATGCGCAGACTTGAGCCGAGGGCTTCGAGCACTGTGTTCTGCGTTGCTGCCATATGCATGATGCTGCTGTTGTTTTGAATAACATCGTAGTTTTCGTAGTTATCCGACCAGCCGGCGATAACTACCGTGCCGCCGGCTTTGTTGAATGCCGCTATTGCCGCGAGCTCATCTGCGGTGTAGACCTTGGGATCGGCCTGAGCGGCGGCAAGACGGCGGGAGGGAGCCGTAAGGATGAGCGCCTTGTATTTGGGATTGGAGCAGGCGGCTATGAGCTCCTCGGAGGTCTTGAGCATAACGGTGCGAACGCCGCTTTCCGCTGCAAGATTTGAGAAGTTGCCCATGGAGTCCTTGTAGTTGCCGGCGACATACTCGTTGTAGTGAGCCGCGTCGATGCCGACATATACAAGATTTTCCGAGTCGAGAACATCCAGCTCGATATCCTTGCTGAAGCTGTAGTCCTTGCCGTCCATCTCAAGATTGACGGTCACGGTTATCTTGGTGACCTTGGCCGCCGTCGGCGTGTACTTGAAGGTGACGGAACTGGTAGAACCCTTTTCGACGGTTACTGCGTCCTTGCCGTCATAGATATCCGAATGGATAACACTGCTGCCGTCGGTAGTGTAAACGACGGAGCTTATCTTGGCATCGCTTGCTTCGCTGTTGAATATGGTGGTGGTCAGCTCAAGCTCCTCGCCGGTTACGGGCGTGGAGGTGCCGCACTCGAAGGCGGATATGCCGAGCTTGAGACTTTCGCCGACCCATACGGGAGCGGTAACTGCAAGATCGCCGTCGGCCTGAGTTACGCGAATGAAGTAGTAGCTGTACTCGGGATCAAGCTCAACGGAGAAGTTGCCGCTTGCAAGGTCTGCGGGATCGGTCCATGTATAGGCCACATTGCCGGAGTTTACGACTACCTCGACCTTGCTTATCGAGTCGGTGTTGTCCGGATCGTAGACGGAAACATTTATGTTGAGCTTTTCGGGAATCTCGGTTATCTGGCTGCCGAGAGGAAGACCGTTAACGGTATAGTTTATCTCAAGATTTTTGTCCTCGGTGGAGTAAACGCGCATATCGCGGATAGCCTGATAAATGCCTGCCTCGCTGAAATCGTCGGTGAGAATGACATCACGGGCATCGTTTGCGTTGCCCCACTTACCCTTGTGGTTATCCTGGTTGTTGGATGGCGCGAGATGCCAGCCCTTGTCGAGTGCGAGAATGTACTGCTCGTAGCTGGGGTAGTAGCCGCCTGCGCCTATCTGACCTTCGCCGTTGCCCGCCTCAACGAGGTATATGCGGCTGTCAATGACCGCATCCCAGTATGAGAAATCGGAGAAATTGCCGAAAGTGGTGCCGGGGTGGTTGAACTGACTTATTGAGTCGGCACCCTCGCTCCGGCTGAGCAGCGCGTAGTAAGCCTTCATGCCGGCATCGCTGGTCTTGTTGTTGAGCGTGGAGTTGTTTCTGGATACAACGCCGGGGGTGTTGAAGGTGTTTATATGTCCCGGACCGCCGGACCAAGTCATCTCAAAGCCGGCGAGCGCGACAATGCTGCCGCTGTGCTCCTCGTTAAACTCTGCAACCGTGCTCTTGTAGGTGCTCCAGCTGTGCTTTGCATCGGAGTCATTGACGAGGCTTGTATCGTAAAGAGCGTCCTCGGTGTTGGGAGAGCTTGAGGAGTCAAAGTAGTTGGAGTGATCGGTGAATGCGACAAATTGCACATTTGCACTATCGGGGAGATTTGCAACATAGTCGAGTGCATCGTCCAAGGAACCCGCACCGTCGGAATACTGGGTGTGCGAATGAAGCTGACCGAAGTAGAGCTGATACTCGGACACACCGACCGTGAAGCTCCATGTCTTGGTGGCGGAAACGCTGTCAGCACGGGTAACGGTGACTGCGACATTGACCTTGCCGTCTGCCATTGCCTCTGCGGGAGTGTAGCTGACGGTGCCGACATTTTTGCCGTTTACCTGCTTTACGCTGTACTCGGCTTCAACGGGCTCATCGTTCAGAGTCATTGTAACGACCGCGCCGTCGCCCATATTGGCTATGCTGGCGCTGATGGTCGGGGTCTTATTGTCCTCGGTCTGGAAGCCCTGTGCGGGAGTGAGGTCACTTATGACGGGCTCATCCTTGATATCAACCGTTATGGAGGCTCTTGCCTCGTTGCCTGCGGTATCCTTGAATGCGGCGGTGAATGTGAAGGTATCGCCGACCTTTGCAGCCGCTTCGATATCGCGGCCTAAGATGGTGAAGTGTACGGTGCCGTCGCCGGTGTCGTAGTCTGCGGGGACCTCAACATCGGTGTTGCCCATAATACTATCGCCTATGAGATTGCCCTTTGCGTCGCGGACGCTGTATTCCGTCCACGGATTGTCAATGCCGAGGATGGAGCTGAACGGAACGGTTATCTCGTAATCTTCACCCGGATACGCCGCGGGAAGGCTTTCGGGGAACTCGATAACTGGCTTTATAACAACGCCGTTTGTTATCTTTACATCCTCGGCAACGGGGTAGAAGTAGAACGAATAGATGGTGTAGTCGTCTACCTTGTACATGCTGTAGGTCTGGTAGCAGTCGGAGTAATACTCGAGCCACTGGCTGTAACCGCTGTATTTCGCACTGCGGCTTTCCATCTCATAGCCGCCGACGCCGCCCGAGCAGGTGCGCACGAGCCAGTCTGCGTCCTCAGCCTTGATCTCAACATCATTGATGGAACCGGTGAATTCCTTGGTGTAGAAAGAGTTTTTGCCGGTGCCGTTGGAGCAGAGGTAGCCGTAGGTCTCATTGTAGAAGCGATAGTACTCGCCGTTTTTCTGCACCTTGAACACAACTGCGCCGTTAGACGGGACCGCCTCGCCGTCCTTTATGGTCGTGGGCGCATTCTTTGCACAGTAGGAGTCGTTCTGGATTGCCAGCACGCCCTTGGCGTTCTGGTTGTAGATAACGACCTCATCACCGGCCTGCGGCAGACCGGTATCCTCGGGAGTTGGCAGATCCTCAGTGACCTTGTAGAACTTATGGGCAAACAACGCCTCGTCGTTTATGCTGGAAAATGAGCTCCAGTTGCCCTTTTCTGAGTACCACTCAAGATAGTTGCCTCTGGCGGCATTCCGAATATAGCAGCAGCCGTCGGTTTTGGCTTTACTTACATTCCATGCGGTGTTCACATCGTCCAGCGGCATGCTGGAATAACTCGTGCCCATAGAAAGCTTTTTGCCTTCGGAAGTGGAGAAGGTGTAGCTGCTGTCGGAGCTAACACCTACTGTCCACACTTCTGCGGCAGTATAGCCCGTAAGGCTGCCATCGTCGGAAAGCTTGACATCTTTGCCGGAATTATAAAATCCGGAATAGTTTGATGACAAGGCTTTCATGTTGACGGGATTGTAGATGACAACTTTGTCACCATCAGCAGGTATGTAGCTGCCCGCATCGCCAACAGGGTCTGCCAGTGCTGCTGTGGGCATGAGAGTCATTATCATGACCAGAACCAGCAGGAAGGACAGAGCTCTGTTAAGCTTTGTTGATCTCATTTGTTCATTACCTCCTTATTATTTGCTAAAAACAGCTGAGTTTATATTAACATATGTAACTATGATTCGCCAGCATAATTGCCGTATTTTCACCCGATGCGCCGTATTTTGTGCAAATTTGACTTTTTCTCGCAGTGCATTTTGTGTTTCTTGACAAAACGGAAGTAAATTGCTATTCTGAAACAAATAACTCCGGAAGTGAGCGAAAATGAAAAATTATATTGCAAAGAATAAATGGTCCGTTATCATCCTTGCTCTGGCCGCTGTTATCTTTATTGCGGCGCGGATTTGGGCAGCGCCCGAGAATAGCACGCAGCAGGCAAACGAGTATGCCGAGTATGAAAAGGGCGTTGTAACTCAGGTGCTTACGGATAATACCGCACCCGATGAGGTTGCGGAGGGAAATGCGAGGGGAGAGCAGACTCTGCTTGTTGAGGTGACATCAGGTCAGTACAAGGGCGAAACGCTTAAGGTCAGTAATTTCGCAGGACCCCTTTACGGCGTGCCCGTTTCGGAGGGCGACGGTGTCGTAATGATAATCTCGACATATGAAGACGGCAGCCATACGGCCACCGTGTATGAATATAACCGCATACTGGCGCTTGTGATAGTCGTTTTGCTGTTTGTTGCGGCGACCGTCGCCGTCGGCGGCAGGACCGGCGCAAAATCTCTGGTCGGACTTGCGATAACGGTAGTGTGCCTGTTCTGGGTGCTCATCCCCATGCTCATGAAGGGCGCGCCTACGCTTTTGTCCGTGTTTTTGGTGTGCGCATTCGTAGCCATAGTCTCGTTTGTCATTCTTGGCGGCGTTAGCAAAAAGATAATCTGCGCCTGCCTTGCAACGATATGCGGAGTAGCCATAGCGCTCGTTTTCGGGCTCATTGCCCAGTCGGCTGCAAGGATCGACGGTATGCGTATGACGGATGTAGAGCCGCTTCTGCAGCTGAGGCAGACAGGAACCCCGATAGGTCTTAAGTATCTCCTCGTGGGAGGAATAGTAATCAGCGCTCTCGGTGCCGTGATGGATGTTGCAATGAGTATTGCGTCTGCGCTGTCCGAGATACATGAGGTCGACCCGAAGCTCGGTGCAAAGGAGCTTTTCCGCTCCGGAATGAACATCGGACGAGATATGGTCGGAACGATGACCAATACACTTATACTGGCCTTCATCGGCAGCAGCTTTGTGGTCGTGATTTACCTTTATTCCATAGGTCTGCAGCCCTATCAGCTTTTAAGCTCGGCTTATATGGCCGTGGAGGTCATAAGCGGCATTGCAAGCAGCATCGGCGTCATTCTCTCGGTACCCATAACCGCCATAATAAGCGCCAGGGTCATAGCGGATAAGAAGAGCAAAACGGCAAAAATCAAGTAAATGGCAACAGATAAATAAATAGAAAATTCGGCAGTCCATGAAACGATGGACTGCCGAATTTCGTGGTCGGAGTGGGGAGACTTGAACTCCCGGCCTCTTGGTCCCGAACCAAGCGCGCTACCAACTGCGCTACACCCCGAAACAGCTTTTACATTATAATAAGCATTGCCGCTCTTGTCAAGAATAATTTATTCCTACTTGTCTGCATATTATGAACGGATGAGGTGATTGGAATGAAGCAAGTGAAAATATACATATGTGCAGGCATATTTTTGCTGCTCACCGCTGTGCGAATGCTGTCGCCGGCGCTTGCCGGGGAGCTGTCGGCGGGCATAAGGCAGCTGCTGATGACCGAGCGTGAGCAGACCGCAGACGCAATAGGCTTCGGCAGAGAGCTAATTGCGCAGAAGCCAATATCGACATTTATTCTGAAGCGCACCAGGCAGAGTATACCGGTGCCCTCTGAAGCGCCGCCGAGACAGACATCGGAGCCGGTCGTGACACCTGCTCCTGAGCCTGCGCCAACACCGGAATCAACTCCCGAGCCGGAGCCGGCACAGCATCCCGCGGTCACTGCATTTTTGCGGGAGCAGGAGCCGTATGCGGATTACGCCATACCGGAAAAAGTCACCTACGAGCGCCCCGAACTGCCGTTTGAGTATACAAGTCCGGTTGCGGGTGTGACATCTTCGGGCTTCGGATACAGACTGCATCCGATTGAAAACGAGGTCAAATATCACTACGGAACCGATTTTGCGGCGGTGACGGGTTCGGAAATATCCGCCTTTGCCGACGGCACCATAGTTGCACAGGGCGACTCCGACTCGTTCGGGAAATATGTAATGATAGATCACCCCGATGGCTACAGAACGCTCTATGCCCATTGCAGCAGGATATGCATGAACTGCGGACCCGTAAAAAAAGGCGATATTATAGCACTGGTCGGTTCCACCGGTGTCGCGACCGGACCGCATCTGCACTTTGAGCTTGAGCATAACGGAGTGTACCTTAATCCGGAGTTTTATCTGTGAAGAAACGGTTTTCAATCAGCCCGGGCGCCATACTGCTGATTGCGGCAGCCTACTTTTCCGCCGGGATAAAGCCCGTCCTTGCCGTGCTGATATCCGTCATCATGCATGAGCTTGGGCACGCAGCCGCCATAAGGCTGCTCGGAGGCAGAGTCGTATCCGTGCGCTTTGACTCGTCCGGATTGTGCATGGACGGCAGCGGTATGGATTCGCGGGCACGGGAGCTTGCGGTCTTGGCATCCGGTCCCGCGGCGGGGCTTGTGTTTGCCGCAGTATGCTCGTGTTATCCCGAAAACAAATTTGCCGTTATGCTGACGGCGATTGGCCTTGTCATGACCGCATACAATCTGCTTCCGGTATACCCGCTTGACGGCGGCCGCATGGTGTATACGGTGCTGCAGGGCTGCACAGGACACGAAAAATGCGTGAACATAATGTACTGCCTCGGAATCATGACCGGCACGGCGCTTGCCGTCTGCGGACTTGCCGGTCTTGCAAAGAATTACGGAATGGCACTGCTCATGGCGGGGATATGGCTGCTTATCGCGCAAACGGGTATTGTAAAAAGTATGCGCTTGTTGTAAAATCATAAGGATACATTCGGATGGAGATACATTATGGATAAACGACTTGAACGAATACTTCCAAAAGTGCAGAAGCCAGCGAGATACACCGGCGGAGAGTTTAATCAGATAATAAAGGATAAGACTCATGTCGAGCTGCGCATGGCGTTCTGCTTTCCCGATACATACGAGATCGGTATGTCAAATCTCGGCATGGAAATACTGTATCATACGATGAATGCCCTGCCGTATGTCTGGGTCGAGCGCGTGTATGCGCCTTGGGGAGATATGTACGGGCAGATGAAGCAAAACGGCATCCCGCTGTACGCGCTTGAAAGCGGTGACCCCATATCCGAGCACGATATACTGGCATTCTCGATAGGCTATGAGATGGCGTATACGACAGTGCTCGACATGATAGATATGGCGGGAGTGCCGATACACTCATCTGAGCGCAAAACGCTGTTTCCTCTTGTCATAGCGGGAGGAACGGCTGCGCTGAATCCAGAGCCAATGGCTGATTTTATCGACATTTTCCTGCTCGGCGAGGGTGAGGAAATGAATAACGAGCTGCTTGAGCTCCTGCGAACGGCAAAACGCGAGGGCTGGGAAAAGCAGTACCTTCTGGAGCAGGCTTCAGGGATAGGCGGCATTTATGTACCGTCGTTCTATACGCCCGAGCTCAATGCCAACGGTACTATAAATCATTTTACAATAAAAGAGGGAGCGCCGGAAAAGGTCACGAAAAGAGTAGTAGCTGATCTCGATTCCGTTCCGTTTCCGACATCTCCGATAGTCCCGACCACCGAGATAGTGCATGACCGCGTAAATCTTGAGCTGTTTCGCGGCTGCGTGCGAGGCTGCCGCTTCTGTCAGGCAGGGCATACATACCGCCCGATAAGGGCAAAAAAGCCCGAAACGCTTGCACGGCAGGGCAGGGAACTGCTGGAAAACACCGGCTGTCAGGACATAACGCTCCTTTCGCTAAGCTCCAGCGACTACCGGCACCTATCGCAATTGTGTGACGAGCTTCTGGAATATTGTGAGCCGCGCAGTATAGGACTTTCACTGCCGTCGCTGCGTGCGGACAACTTTTCCATGGATATAATGCACCGCATCCAGAAAACACGAAAAAGCGGCCTGACATTTGCACCGGAGGCGGGAAGTCAGCGCCTGCGCGATGCCATAAACAAGAATGTCACCGAGGAGGATCTTCTGCACACCTGCCGCCTTGCGTTTGAGGGAGGATGGAACACCGTTAAGCTATACTTCATGCTTGGGCTTCCCACGGAAACGGATGAGGATATCCTCGGAATATCCGAGCTTGCAAATCAGGTGCTGCACACATGGCGGCTCTACGCAAAAAACAAAAACAGAGGAGTGCGCATAACGGTATCGACCTCGTGCTTTGTACCCAAGCCGCACAGTCCGTTCCAGTGGGAGCAGCAGGTGACAATGGACGAGTATATCCGCAGGGTGAACCTCCTGCGCGATAATATAAAGGCCAAGAATGTAGTTTATAACTGGCACGATCCCCAAACCAGCTATATCGAGGCAACGCTTTCACGCGGCGACAGGCGCATCGGCAGGGTCATAGAAAATGTCTGGCGCGCCGGAGGACGGCTTGAGGCGTGGAGTGATTATTTCTCGTTTGACCGCTGGATGCAGGCGTTTTCCGATGCCGGAGTACAGCCGGAGTTTTATGCTCACAGACTGCGTGAGCGCAATGAGGTTATGCCGTGGGAGCTCGTTGATGTAGGCGTAAGGCGCGAGCATCTGTGGCATGAGCGTGAGCAGGCGTATAAGTCGGAGCTCTCGCCGGACTGCCGCAGGCAATGTGCGGGCTGCGGAGCCGCCAAGCTCCTGAACGGAGGAAAATGCGATGGATAAGTACAGAATGCTGTTTTCAAAAACCGGCAGAGCAATATATATATCCCACCTTGATCTCATGCGCACGCTCACAAGGGCATTTCTGCGCGCAGGGTGCAGGCTGAAGTACTCCGAGGGCTTTAACCCCCATCCCAACATCTCCATTGCACTGCCGCTTTCGGTCGGCTGCGGGAGCGCCTGTGAGATAATGGACTTCAAAATGCTCGAGGATATACCCTGCGGCGAGATAAAAGCCCGCCTTTCCGGACAGATGCCGGAGGGGATCGAGATCAGGGATGTGTATGAGCCGGAGCGTAAGGTCAAGGAGATAAAGTGGCTTGAGGTAAGCGGTGTTTTCGAGTATGACGAGCGTGACTCCGAAAAAATAGCTGCGGCACTCAATCAGTTTTACTCCGCCGAGAGCATAGTTATCGAGAAAAAAACAAAGCGCGGGATGGGTCAGAGCGATATCCGGTCTGCCATAAAGAGCATATCGTTTGAGAAAAGCGCAGATAATGTCATGATGAGTGCCGTTATTTCAGCGCAGGAGCCTACTCTCAACCCCGAGCTCATTGCCGATGCGCTCAGACAGCTTGCTCCGGATATCGCGCCGGATTTTGCCAAATTCAAAAGACTTGAGATATTTGATGAGAATATGGAGGTTTTCCGCTGAAAATGCTTGCATTGCAGGTGCGTTTGTGATAACATATCATGGCTTGCGAGTTAAGCAGGCTATCAAGCGGTCCTCTGCCGAGACACAAGGGAGTCCTCCGGCACGAACGCCTAAAGAAAAGGAAGGATTAGACTATGGATCTGATCAAAGTTCTCAGCGAACAGTACATGAAGCCCGAGCTGCCCGAGCTCAATGTCGGCGATACAGTGCGTATTACCGTCCGTGTAAAGGAAGGCAGCCGTGAGCGCAACCAGGCTTTCGAGGGCACCATCATTGCCAAGAAGCATGGCGGCATCAACGAGACCATCACCGTCCGCCGCATTTCCTACGGTGTCGGCTGCGAGAAGGTCTTCCCCGTACACTCTCCGTCCATCGTCTCCGTTGAGACAGTTCGCCGCGGCAAGGTTCGCCGTGCAAAGCTGTACTACCTGCGTGAGCGCGTTGGTAAGAGGGCAAAGGTCAAGGAGCGCCTGTAAGCGCCAGGACCGGGTGTTTTTTTCAAAAAAAGAGGCGAATGCCTCTTTTTTTGCTTTTTATTAATAAAGAGTTGTTGCCTAAAGAGCGTGTTATCGTGTATAATATGATGATAAACTTTCAAGAGGTACGCAATATGAAAAAAGATAGAATAAAGGTAAAAACACCGGAAATCGCCGAGACTGCAGGTTCCCGCGGCGAGGCATACGAGTGGATACAGTGCCTTGTGTATGCGCTGGTCATCTGCGTTATAGTTTTCGTCTTTTTCTTCAGGATCGTGGATGTAAGCGGCGATTCTATGAACCCTACGCTTTATAACGCAGATAAGCTCATAGTTTCCGATGTTTTTTATAAGCCGAAGCAGGGCGATATAATAATTTTCCGCAAGGATGATTACAAGTCCGAGGCGCTTGTCAAGCGCGTTATTGCGACAGAGGGGCAGACCATCGACATTGATTTCGACCGCGGCAGAGTGTATGTTGACGGAGAACTGCTTGATGAACCGTACATCGCGGAGCTCACAAAAAATCAGCTTGATTTCAACGGCGCTCAGACGGTGCCCGAGGGCTGCGTCTTCGTCATGGGCGATAACAGAAACGCCTCGTCCGACAGCCGCCGTGCTGCCATCGGCATGGTCGACGAGCGGCTTATCGTCGGCAAGGTGCTGTTTAAGATATTCCCGTTTGACAGAATAGGAAGCCCCTACGGAGATTGAGATGGACGGCGTAAATTTTGAAAAAATGAATATTCAGTGGTTTCCCGGCCATATGACGAAGGCTCAGCGCATGATAGAGGACAGCATAAAGCAGGTTGATGCCGTGTGCGAGATCCTTGATGCGCGTATACCCCGTTCAAGCCGGAATCCCGACATTGACAGGCTTGCCATGGGAAAGCCGAGGCTTATCATACTAAACCGCACGGACCTTGCCGATCCGCAGATAACCGCTCAGTGGCGCGCTTATTTTGAACAGGACGGGATAAGGATACTTGAAACCGACGCAAAAACAGGCAAGGGCGTTAACGGCTTCGCGCCGGCCCTGCGCGAGCTTTTAAAGGATAAGATCGCCGATTACGCCGCCAAGGGGCAGGTTAACCGTCCCATGCGCGTTATGATACTCGGAATACCCAATGTCGGAAAGTCCACATTCATAAATAAGGTGGCAAAGCGCAAGGCTGCCATCGCCGGCGATAAGCCCGGAGTTACGCGCGGCAAGCAGTGGATAAGCATTGACAGAGGACTCGACCTCCTTGATACCCCCGGTATACTCTGGCCCAAATTTGACTCGCAGGAAGTCGGCGAAATGCTGGCGATAACCAATGCCATCAAAGCCGATGTCCTTGACAAGGAGACTCTGGCGGCAAACTTCATGCTCAGGCTTCGTGAAATGTATCCCGAGGCGCTTGCCGCAAGATATAAGCTTGAGCCCGATCCAGACATGAACGGCTTTGAGCTGCTTGAACAGGCTGCAAAAAAACGCGGCTTTCTCGTTTCGAAGGGAGAATATGATATTGAACGCATGGCTAATACGCTGCTGGGTGAGTATCACGACGGTAAGCTCGGCAGAATAAGTCTGGAGAAACCATGATGACCGATCTGTGGAAGCTCGAAAACGAAATATATGACAGTGGCGAAACGCTTTTGTGCGGAGTTGACGAGGCCGGCAGGGGACCACTTGCAGGACCGGTGTGTGCGGCGGCCGTCATTTTGCCGCGCGGACTTGAGATCGGAGGGCTGAACGACTCCAAAAAGCTCAGTGAAAAGAAAAGGGAGGAGCTGTTTGACATCATATGCAGCAGCGCCGTGAGCTTCGGTATAGCCTTTGCGTCCGTTGACGAGATAGAGAAGCTCAATATCCTCAATGCCGCAATGCTCGCAATGAACAGAGCGATAGAAAAGCTTGACCCCGCGCCGGCTCTTGCACTTATTGACGGCAACCGCAACAGCGCCATAAAAATGCCCAGCCGGTGCGTCGTTAAGGGTGACGCCTTGTGCGCGGACATCGCGGCCGCCTCCATTCTGGCAAAGGTCACCCGTGACCGTTATATGCTCGAAATGGCAGAGAAGTACCCTCAGTATGGGTTTGAAAAGCATAAGGGCTATGGCACAAAGGCACACTATGACGCTCTGCGTGAGTTTGGACCGTGCCCCATACACCGTATGAGCTTTTTGAGGAAAATGCACTGATGACTGACGAAAGACTTGGTGCCTTCGGTGAGCGGAAGGCGGCAAACTATCTCAGACTGCACGGATACAAAATAGTAGAAACAAATTTCCGCTGCCGTCAGGGTGAGATAGATATTATCGCAAAAAAACGCGGCTTTATTGTTTTTGCTGAGGTAAAACTCAGAAAAAACAGCAATTTCGGACAGGCATGCGAGTTCGTAACTCCCGCAAAGCAGCGCAGAGTTACGATCGCGGCGCAGCTTTGGCTGCAAAGAAACGAAACCGAGCTTCAGCCGCGCTTTGATGTGATAGAGGTCTATGCTCCCGATGGCATCAACACTAAGAAAATTACGATAAACCATATAGAAAATGCATTCTGACCGAAAAGAGGATAGAATATGTTATATTTCAGCACCAGAAACGGCAACACCAAGGTAACGGCCTCTGAGGCCATATCCCGCGGGCTGGCAGCGGACGGCGGGCTTTATGTGCCGGAAGCCTTGCCTCAGCTCACCCTGAACGATATAGAGGCACTCGGAAAGACCGATTATCGCGGCAGGGCACTGAGTATAATGAGCCCGTTCCTCGATGAGTTTGAGGAAGCTGAGCTCAGAGCAATGATCGAAAAAGCATACGGCGATAATTTTGACACACATGATACGGCTCCGCTGCATTTCGTGGACGGAGAGACGGCGGTGCTCGAGCTGTGGCACGGTCCGACCTGCGCGTTTAAGGACATGGCGCTTCAGATGCTTCCGCATCTGCTTACCGCTTCGCTCAAAAAATGCGGTGAAAAGCGCAGGGTGTGCATCCTCGTAGCGACCAGCGGAGATACCGGCAAGGCGGCGCTTGAGGGCTTTGCGGATGTTGAGGATACGAAAATACTTGTGTTCTATCCGCACAACGGCGTATCCGATGTCCAGAAGCTGCAAATGATAACCCAGACAGGAAACAATGTAAGCGTTGCTGCGGTCAGAGGTAATTTCGATGATGCCCAGACCGGCGTGAAGCAGATATTTGCCGACAGAGCGTTTGCCGACGAGCTCAGCGCCAAGGGGTGGTTTTTATCATCGGCAAACTCCATAAACTGGGGCAGGCTTCTTCCGCAGATCGTCTACTATTTCTCCGCTTACTGCGATTTTGCAAACTCCGGACGCATAGAATACGGCGATACCCTTGACTTCGTTGTTCCCACCGGCAACTTCGGCAACATCCTTGCCTGCTGGTACGCAAAGAATATGGGACTGCCGGTCGGCAAGCTCATCTGTGCGTCGAATCAGAACAATGTCCTTGCGGATTTCTTCGAGCGGGGAGTTTACGACCGCAACCGCAGGTTTTACACAACCATATCACCGTCCATGGACATTCTTGTGTCCAGCAATCTTGAAAGACTCATCTACGATGTATGTAAAAATTCCGATGAGGTAAGTAAATATATGTCGCAGCTTTCGGAAACCGGCAGGTATGAGGTGAGCGGCGAGATAAAGACAGTTTTAGCCGAGCACTTTGCCGGAGGCTACTGCACCGATGCCGATACGAAAAAGACCATCGGCAGAGTGTATACCGAAAGCGGGTACCTTATGGATACGCACACCGCCGTGGCTTACAAAAAGCTTCTTGACCGCCGGATGGCGGAGGGCAGGAGCACCGCGGCCGTTGTAGTATCGACCGCAAGCCCGTACAAGTTCTGCGACAGCGTCCTCAGTGCCCTCGGCAGGGACAGCTCCGCATCCGGCACGCAGCTTATCGAAATGCTTTCCGATGTAACCGGGACAAAGGTGCCCGAACCCCTTGCGGGACTTGATAAGCGCGAAAAACGCTTTGACCTTGTCGTGGACAAGCAGGACATGAAAGCGGCGGTTGCAGACTTTCTTAAGTGATATGTACGGGGCATGGCCCCGCCAGCGTGAAAAGAAGGCAGACCTTTTTCGCGCTGATGCAGCGCTGCACTATGCTGCGGCACTTAATTGCAGCAGCCGCGGGGGCAGAAGGTTGAGCAGAAGGTCTCGGATTTGGTGGTAGCCTTGTCGTTCTGCACCTTTATCTGCGATGCCGAGCACTTGCAGTCGATGGTGTTGTACTTGCAGTTTGTAACATCGCAGCCAACGCCGGTGATCTTGTCGGAGCTCATTTTCCTGTTGTTCATCGTATTACCTCCAGAATTATTGTCCTGAGACATTATTAGCTTTGACAGTTTATTGTGAATTTATGCGGAGGCATTATGTCTTTATATGCTATCGGCGACCTTCATCTTTCGCTGGGTACAAACAAATCAATGGATATATTCGGCGGTCGGTGGACCAACTATGTCGAAAAGATCAAAAAAGGCTTTGAGCCTCTGAATGATGACGATGTTACCGTTTTGTGCGGTGATATTACCTGGGGAATGACCATGGAAGAGGCTTTGCCGGATTTTGAGTTTATCGAGGCTCTGCCCGGCAGAAAGATAATCCTCAAGGGCAATCACGATTACTGGTGGACTACCGCGACAAAGGCACGGAGCTTTTTCGAGAAAAACGAGATCAATACCATAGATGTGCTCCATAATTCAAGCTTTGAATACGAAGGCGTTTCCATTTGCGGCACACGCGGCTGGTTTTATGAGGAGTGCAAGGGCGACGCGCATGATAAAAAAATAATGAACAGGGAGGTCATGCGTCTTGAAGCCTCTCTGAAGTCGGCGAAAACTGATGAGATCATGGTTTTTCTGCATTATCCGCCCAAATATATGAGCTATGAGTGCAAAGAGATACTTGAGCTGCTCGAAAAATACCGTGTTCGCCACTGCTGCTACGGACATATACACGGTACCGGATGCAAATATGCCTTCGACGGCACAATTTCCGGAACCGAATTTACCATTGCTTCGGCAGACCACATAAATTTTTCACCGATAAAGCTTATTTAGCCGGCATTAAAAGAAAATAATTGCTTTTGACAGAGATATCTGTTATTATGTTTTGGTCTATGTGAATTATATTAGGAGGAATATATAAATGTTAGTCAAGAATGTAGAAAAGAAAGACTCCAAAAACGCCAGCTTTCAGGTCGAGGTTGACGCGAAGGAATTTGACGAGGCAGTAAACAAGGCATTTAATAAAAATAAGAGCAGCATCTCCATTCCCGGCTTCAGACAGGGTAAGGCGCCCCGCGCAGTCGTTGAGGGCATGTACGGCAGCGATGTTTTTTATCAGGATGCTATTGATTCCCTCGTTGCTCCCGCATACGAGCACGGCTACGATAACTGCGGTCTGCGCATAATCGGCAAGCCCGCCGTTTCCAATATGGATCTGTCCGATGATAAGATACTCACGCTTACCTTTGATGTTGAGCTCTACCCCGAGGTAACTCTCGGCGAGTACAAAAACCTCAGCGCAGTCAAGGAGACCTTCATCATTACCGAGGAGGATGTTGACGGCCAGATCGACGGTGTCCGCAAGCGCAACGGCAGAGTTATCGACCTCGAGCGCGAGGCTCAGATGGGCGATACCGCAGACATCGACTTTGTCGGCACTCTCGACGGCGTAGCCTTTGACGGCGGCAGCGCAGAGGGCTACGAGCTTGAGCTCGGCTCGAACACCTTCGTTCCCGGGTTTGAGGAGCAGATCGTCGGCATGAATATCGGCGATGAGAAGGA
The DNA here is from genome assembly GCA_963632825.1 of Escherichia coli. Taxonomy (GTDB): domain Bacteria; phylum Bacillota; class Clostridia; order Oscillospirales; family Oscillospiraceae; genus F23-B02. The sequence continues at coordinate 20,859 of CAVGWF010000022.1, forward strand.
CATAAACATAACCTTCCCCGAGGATTATACCCCCGAGATGGCAGGTAAGGATGTAGTGTTCAAGGTAAAGCTCAACGGTCTGTCCATGACCGAGCTCCCGGAGCTTGACGATGATTTCGTTCAGGATGTCTCCGAGTTCAACACCGTTGAGGAGTACAGAGCCGACACCCGTAAGGACATGGAGCGCGTCATGCAGGAGCAGATGGATGCAAAGTGGCGCACCGCTGTCATGACCAAGGCATGCGACAACATGACCGTTGAGATTCCCGAGAGCATGATGGAGGAAAAGATTGACGAGCTCATCCGCAGCTATGCTTCAAACTTCGGTCTGACCGATCCTAAGATGAGCACCGACGATATCAAAAAGATGATGGGTCTCGACGAGGAAGCGATAAATGCTACAATCCGCCCCGCAGCCGAGTACCAGATAAAGCAGGAGCTGCTGCTTGACGCTATCGTCACCGCAGAGAATATAGAGATCACCGACGAGGAGCTTGAGGATTACATCAAGGGCGCTGCCGAGACCGTCGGCGCGACCGCAGATCAGATCCGTCAGTACTTCGGCGAGGAGTATATCAAAAACGAGTTCAAAAAGGAAAAGGCAAGCAAGATCGTTATTGAGTCCGCTACCGAGGAGGCACCCGAGGCTGCCCCCGAAGCAGAGGCTGAATAATCCGCTTGATTTTCGGATATGATCTCCTGGATAAGCAGACCAAAACGAAAGGAGACTTTATTATGAGTTTAGTACCCTATGTTGTTGAGCAGACAAGCCGCGGAGAGCGTTCGTATGATATCTTCTCCAGACTGCTGAATGACCGCATCATCATGCTGTCCGAGGAAGTTAATGACACAACCGCAAGCCTTGTCGTGGCGCAGCTTCTCTATCTTGAGGCGCAGGATCCCGATAAGGACATAATGTTCTACATTAACAGTCCCGGCGGAAGCGTTACCTCCGGCATGGCTATATACGATACCATGCAGTACATTAAGCCGGATGTGTCGACTATATGTATCGGCATGGCGGCATCAATGGGCGCATTCCTGCTGTCAAGCGGTGCCAAGGGTAAGCGCTTTGCGCTGCCTAATGCGGAGATAATGATCCACCAGCCCTCCGGCGGCAGTCAGGGGCAGTGCACAGACATCCAGATACAGGCCGAGCAGATTCTCAAGATAAAGAAGAATCTGAACAGGATCCTTGCGGAAAACACCGGCAAGGACATTACGGTCGTTGAAAAGGACTGTGAGCGTGATCACTTCATGTCCGCGCAGGAGGCCCTGGAATACGGCATTATCGACAGGGTTATAACCAGACGATGACTGTATGGGGGAACTGTTTGTTCCCCCATATTCACACTTTTTAACTTGAGGTACAAATATGGCAAGAACGGATGACAGAAAGAGCATTCGCTGCTCCTTCTGCGGAAAAACACAGGCTCAGACCGGCAGACTCATTGCCGGCAACGGTGCATATATCTGCGATGAATGTATTAACCTCTGCATGAGCATAATTGCCGAGGATGACGAGCTCCCGATGCATGACAGTGACGGAAATCGCATCAGATTTGAAGATCTTCCGAAGCCTGCCGAGATAAAGGCAAAGCTCGATGAATATATCGTTGGACAGGACAGGGCAAAGGTCATCCTTTCGGTCGCGGTGTATAACCACTATAAGCGTATCCTCTATGCCGGAGATAACGATGTTGAGCTGCAAAAGAGCAATATTCTGCTCATAGGGCCAACCGGCAGCGGCAAAACGCTTTTCGCACAGTCTCTTGCGAAAATGCTCAATGTTCCGTTTGCCATTGCGGATGCAACGACTCTTACCGAGGCCGGCTATGTCGGCGAGGATGTTGAGAACATACTCCTGCGGCTTCTGCAGGCGGCGGATTTCGATGTTGAACGCGCCGAAAAGGGTATAATATATATAGACGAGATCGACAAGATAGCCCGCAAGAGCGAAAATATGTCAATAACGCGAGATGTTTCCGGTGAGGGCGTTCAGCAGGCACTTTTGAAGCTGCTTGAGGGCACGGTTGCCAATGTCCCGCCTCAGGGCGGACGAAAGCATCCTCATCAGGAATTTATAAAGGTTGACACAACAAACATTCTTTTCATATGCGGCGGTGCCTTCGACGGTCTTGACAAGATAATCGAAAAGCGGACGGATAAGAAGAGTATGGGCTTCGGAGCGGAGATAAAGAGCTCAACCGAACGCGATGTGGGTGAGCTTTTAAAGCAGGCACAGCAGCACGATCTGCTCAAATTCGGCATAATCCCGGAGCTTATAGGCAGACTTCCCGTCATTGCACCTCTCACATCTCTCAAGCGAGAGGATCTCGTGCGCATACTTACGGAACCCAAAAATGCCATGACCAAGCAGTATGAGGCGCTTATGAGCTATGACGGCGTTGAGCTTGCCTATGAGAAGAATGCTCTTGAGGCGGTTGCCGACAAAGCAATTGAGATGAAGATCGGAGCACGCGGTCTGCGGAGCGTTATGGAAAGCATTATGACCGATATCATGTATACCGTTCCGTCCGAGCACGATATTGAAAAGGTAATCGTAACGGCGAACTGTGTCCGTAACGGAACCAGCCCCGAAATAATCAGAAAATGACACATTATCGCAGCAAGACGGGGCTTGCCTGTCTTGCTGCGCATATTTTTTAAGTCCCTCATAAGGAGGTAAGCATATGAGCATAAAAGACAATGACCGTAAGATGGCCATACTGCCGCTGCGCGGACTTAACATATTCCCCGGAATGCTCCTGAGCTTTGATGTTGAGCGCCCGATGTCGCTTGCCGCTCTCAACAGTGCCGCAGCAGATCAGGAGATATTCCTCGTGACCCAAAAGGACATTTCAAATGATATGCCCGGCTTGGATGATCTGTATGAATACGGCGTTGTATGCCGTATCCGCCAGCTTGTCCGTCAGCCGGGGAGCAAGCTGTGCAAGGTCATGGCCGAGGGTGAATATCGCGGCAGAGTTAAGAATCTGATATCCGATCAGCCGTGCTTTTACGGCGAGGTGGAATGCGTACCCGATAAAAGCGAAAATACGGCATCCGATATGCGCGAGGCGCTTATCCGTACTGCCGTGGGACTTTTTGACGAGTATATCCAGCTGTCGGGCAATATGCCGCCGGAAATGCTGCTTAACCTTGTTGTAAGCCACGACACGGCGTTTGTCGCCAATTACACCGCACAGAATGTGCGCCTTGACTATCGCCAGAAGCAGGCGCTTTTAGAGCAGCTGCATCCGTGCAGACGCCTTGAGATGCTCATTGAGATGCTCAACCACGAGCTGAATGTCATGAACATCGAGCAGGAGCTCACCGAGGCGACGAATGAGCAGGTAAACCGCAGTCAGCGCGATTATTACCTGCGCGAGCAGATGAAGATTATCCAGCAGGAGCTCGGAGAGGGAGACACCTCAGACGATATCGGAGAATACCGTCAAAAAATCCGTGAGCTGAAGCTTCCCGAGGAAATGGAGGAAAAGCTTCTGAAGGAGGTATCCCACCTTGCAAAGCAGCCGTTCGGCTCCGCCGAGGCTGCCGTGATCCGCGGCTATCTCGATGTGTGTCTTGAGCTGCCGTGGAATAAGCGGACCAAGGAAACAACGGATATTGAAAAGGCGAAAAAAATACTTGATGACGATCATTTCGGCCTTGAAAAGGTCAAGCAGCGCATTATAGAGCATCTTGCCGTAAGGAGTATCGCTCCGAAGGCAAACGGCAGTCTGCTCTGCCTTGTAGGACCTCCGGGAACCGGCAAAACAAGCATTGCTATGAGCATTGCCCGTGCCACTGGGCGAAATTGCGTTCGAATATCGCTCGGCGGCGTACATGATGAAGCCGAGATACGCGGACACCGCAAGACATATGTCGGCGCGATGCCCGGCAGGATAATCGGCGGTCTGCGTCAGGCAAAGAGTATGAATCCCCTCATGGTGCTCGATGAGATAGACAAGCTCGGCTCGGACTACCGCGGCGACCCCTCGGCGGCATTGCTTGAAGCGCTTGACCCCGGACAGAATTCCGCATTCAGGGATAACTTCCTTGAGATGCCGGTCGATCTTTCCGATGTGTTCTTTATAACAACCGCAAATTCTGTCGACACTATCCCGCGTGCACTCCTTGACCGTATGGAGGTCATCGAGCTTTCAAGCTATACCGATGAGGAAAAACTGAGCATAGCAAAGCGGCATCTCATACCAAAGCAGCGCAAAAGGCATGGGCTCAAGGCCACGCAGCTTAAAATAAGCGACGATGCAGTACGCGAGATAATAACAAATTACACACGCGAGTCCGGTGTGAGAAGTCTTGAGCGCAGAATAGCCGACATATGCCGAAAGGCGGCGGTCGCCATTACCGAAGGTGAAAAGAAGAGCCTCAGCCTGCGTTCGGGAGCGCTGCAGCCGTATTTAGGTGCACCTAAGTTTAAGCCTGAGCCGCGGCATCTGACCGATGAGGTAGGACTTGTTCGCGGACTGGCGTGGACAAGCGTAGGCGGGGAAGTGCTCGATGTTGAGGCAGCGGTAGTTGACGGCACCGGCAAGCTTGAGCTCACAGGCAACCTCGGCAATGTGATGAAGGAATCCTGTCAGGCGGCTGTCACATATATAAGAAGCCGCAGCGGGAAGCTCGGTATCGACCCGGATTTTTACAAAACGAAGGACATACATATTCATTTTCCGGAGGGAGCCGTTCCGAAGGACGGTCCTTCCGCAGGCGTTACGGTATGCACCGCCATAGTCTCCGCACTTACGGGTACTCCCGTGCGCCGTGATGTCGCAATGACAGGCGAGATAAGTCTCCGCGGCAGAGTGCTGCCCATAGGCGGGCTTAAGGAAAAAACAATGGCTGCGCACAGAAACGGCGTGAATACGGTTATCGTGCCCAGCGATAATGAGCCCGATCTTGAAGAAATAGACCCAACCGTAAGGTCGTCTCTCAATTTCGTGATTGCCGACAAGGTAGATAAGGTGCTTGAAACGGCGCTTGTCCGCAAGGATCCGGAGGCAAAGACCGATATAATAATGCCGATACAGGGCAATGAATCCCGTCCCGGCATCAGACAGTAGGTGAATGATGACCCAGCTTAATACAAATAATGCCGAGTTTATCAAAAGCGCGGCATCGCCGTCGGGCTTTATAAGAGACGAGCTGCCCAACATTGTGTTTTCCGGAAAATCCAATGTAGGCAAATCCTCGGTGATAAACCGGCTGCTTAACCGAAAAAACTTTGCGAGGGTAGGGCAGTCGCCCGGCAAAACCATCCATGTTAACTACTTTCTGATCGACCGGAAGGTCTATTTCGTGGATCTCCCTGGCTACGGTTATGCCAAGGTGTCAAAGACCGAGCGTGAGCGCTGGGGCAAGCTTATGGAGCAGTTCTTTGCGGCTGAAGGGCTTATAGATCTCGGCGTTATGATAGTTGACTCACGCCATAAGCCCACTGCCGACGATATAACGATGGCGCAATGGTTTAAAAGCACGCAGTGCCCGCTTGTGGTAGTTGCAAATAAGTGCGACAAGCTCAAAAAAAGCGAGATTGAGCCGAACCTTGAGCTTATCCGCCAAACGCTTGAGCTTAACGAAGAAATACCGCTTATCCTGTTTTCCGCGGAAAAGGGGACGGGCGGAGACGCGCTTATGGCGCGGATAATCGAATATGTTTGAGGGGTGACATACATGAGCTCGTTTGGCGATGTAATGCGCAATCTTGACTGGTCGGTACCGGTACATATGCTCATGTCGGTCATACCGGCACTGATCTGCATAACACTGCATGAGCTGAGCCACGGATATGTGGCATACAGGCTCGGCGACAACACCGCGAAAAATATGGGCAGGCTGACGCTCAACCCGATAAAGCACATTGATATATTCGGTCTTGTCATGATGATTGCATTCAACTTCGGCTGGGCAAAGCCCGTGCCGGTGGATATGCGCAATTTCAGACACCCGAAACGCGGCATGGCGATAACCGCCCTCGCAGGACCTGTATCCAATGTCATAATAACCTGCGTTGTGCTGTTTATTTACGGTATGATATATGCCCCGTGCGCGCTTTCCGGCAGTGAATATGCCATTGAGCTGCGCAATATGGTTTACATAACTGCATATTTAAGTCTTGCGCTTGCAGTTTTCAACATTATACCCGTGCCGCCGCTGGACGGATCGAAGGTGCTGTTTTCACTCATGAGCGACAGAAGCTATATGAAGCTTATGCGTTATGAGCGCTATGGCATGATAATCCTGATCGTGCTTATAGCTACAAACATTTTGGGCGCACCGCTCCAGACAGTCACGGAATCCGTATTTAACTTTTTGTTTGCCTTTGCCGAATGGGGCAATGATCTCACTGTAAAGCTGTTTTATATGTAATGGATAATCCGACCTTTCACCTTGAAAGCATAGTCAAGGATAAAAATGAGCTTCAGGACTTCGATGGTCCGCTCAGCCTTATACTGATGCTGCTTTCCAAAAACAAAATAGAGATACGAGATATCAAAATCGCCGAAATACTCGATCAGTATCTTGAGTATCTTGCGCAGATGGAGCGCATGGATCTTGAGATAGCCAGTGAATTTGTCCAGATGGCTTCGCACCTGCTGTATATCAAAACGCGTACTCTGCTGGCGGGTGAGGAGGAGGTCAGCGAGCTTGAAGAACTCATGAGCTCTCTTGAGCAGTTAAAATGCAAGGATATATACGCTGCCGTACAGAAGGTAACGCCTGAGCTGAAGGCGGCGTCGGAAAAGGGACTTTTATACTATGCAAAGCTGCCTGAGCCGCTGCCGGTGTCCTCAAGAGAGTATGAATACCGCCACGATCCGGCGGATCTGTTCAAGGCGTTGTATGCCGTTGCAACGCGCGGCGGAAAGCCTGTCGAGCCGGAGCTTGCGCGGCGCATTGCTCCAGCACGCATAATTTATGAGGTGCGAACCAAGAGCCGCGAATTGATCGAAAGGCTTCAGTCCGGTCCGGCAAGGCTTTCCGAGCTGTACGGCTCATGCAGAAGCCGCTCCGAGATAGTTGCGACCTTTATATCCGTCCTTGAGCTGTGCAGCATGGGCAGCGTCGAGCTTACCGGTGACGAGGCGGACTACACAATCAGCTTTATTGGCGGCAATGTAAACGAAATTCTTGAAAAAATCGTAGAGTAGGATAGATGATGGAAACTGAGAATATAAAACCGGCTATCGAGGCAATACTTTTTGCAGCCGGAGAGCCGGTTCCGGCAGCCCGCCTGTCGCTGATACTCGAGGCTGAGGAGGACGATGTTTTTGCCGCCGCAAAGGAGCTTGCGGATGAATACAGCTTTAACAGACGCGGTCTGCGCATCCTGAAGCTGGATAACAAGCTGCAGATGTGCTCCTCGCCGGAATATGCCGGCATTATCAGCAAAGCTCTTGAGCAGCGCAAGCCGCCCATGCTCTCGCAGCCTGCGCTGGAAACGCTTGCTGTCATAGCGTATTTTCAGCCCGTGACAAGGGCATATATTGATCAGGTACGCGGAGTTGACAGCTCTTATACCGTCGGCGTGCTGCTTGACCGAGGTCTTATAGAGCGCTGCGGCAAGCTCGATGTTCCGGGCAGACCCTCGCTTTTACGCACCACCGATGTGTTCCTGCGCACGATGGGCGTAAGCTCGCTTGATCAGCTGCCGGAGCTTCCGGACATAAGCTCCGGAGACGGCGTTAAAAAGCTTGAGGATGCGATAGAAAAGCTGAACACCGTGGGTGATAATCAGCTTCGTATGGAGGAGCTGAAATAATTCGTCGGGGTGGTGCGATTGATAGCACTGATAATCATTATAGCGCTTTTGACATTGCTCATGCTGATCCCGCTGTGGATCCGCGTGAGCTATGACGGCGGATTTGAGGCGTATGCCGGTGCATGGCGGCTGTTTAAGCTAAGGCTGTACCCGCCCGAACCGAAGGATGAGCAGCCCACGGAAGCCGATATCGAGAAGGAGGAAAAGCCTAAGAAAAGCTTTTCTCCCGGCTTTGCACTTGACGAATGGCTCAAGCTTGCAAAAACGGTCATGCGTGCGCTGCGGCGGTTCAGGAACGGGATAAGCTTCGGGGTTATAAAGCTTCGCTGCCTCATATCTGCGCCCGACCCATATGATGCTGTAGTGCGCTATAATGCGGTAAATGCCTTTATATGCTCGGCAATACCCTTTTTCGAAAGCGGCTTTCATGTAAAAAACAGAGATATATTCGTTGACCTTGATCTGCAATCGGGGAAAAGTACCCTTGAAGCCAAGGCAGATGCCTCGATAAGAGTCGGAGCGCTTGTGGGCATAGCCCTTGCCGTAGGATTTAAATTTGTACAATTACTTGCTGTAAGCAGGATACACCGTATACGCGAAAGGAAGGCACACAATGGAGAACAACAAATTGAGCGAAATGATGCAGTCAACGATGGCAAACATCAAGAACCTTGTTGAAGTCAATAACATAGTTGGTGAGCCGATAACAACTCCCGACGGACAGACGATAATTCCGGTGTCAAAGCTAAGCTTCGGATTCGGCGGCGCCGGCGGTGATTCTCTCGGAGCAAAGCAGCAGGGCTACGGCGGAGGAAGTGCCGCTGCCGTAAAGATTGAGCCAATAGGCTTCCTTGTTGTCAAGGACGGCGGTGTCCGCATGGTCAATGTCACGCCTCCCGCGCAGAACGGGCTTGACAGGATAATCGATATGGTGCCTGATGTGATGGACAAGATAGAAAGCATAGCCAACAATAAAAAGACGGACTAAAAAGGCAAGTAAGCGTCAATAATAAGCACTACCTATGAAGGTGGTGCTTATTTTATGAAAAAAGCTATTACATTCTTATTATCAGCTGCAATACTTATCTGTATACTACCGGTCTCGGTGCATGCCGACGGACATGAGATGAGTGCCCGGAGCGCGATAGTTTTGTGCGCTGACACCGGCGATGTGCTTTTTGAGAAAAACGCCGATGAGCATATGCTCATAGCGAGCATAACAAAAATAATGACCGCTATCGTCGTAATAGAAAACTGCGGCCTTGACGAGGAAATTATCATAAAGCCGGAATGGAGCGCCATAGAGGGCTCAAGCATGTATGCAAACCCGTATGAAGCCTACACCGTGCGCGAGCTGCTCACCGGTATGATGCTTGCCTCGGGGAACGATGCTGCCGCGGCGCTGGCGTGCAGTCTTTGCGGCGACGAGCTGTCATTTGCGGTGAAAATGAACGAAAAGGCTGCCGAGCTCGGAATGAAAGACAGCTCTTTCAGAAATCCGCATGGGCTTGACGATCCCGAGCATTATTCCACGGCGCGCGATATGGCCCGACTTACGGCGTACTGCATGAAAAACGAGGAGTTCAAAAGCATCGTTTCGTCCCCAAGCGCAGTGATAAAGGATGTGACCTACTACAATCACAACAGACTCCTTCGTGAATACGACGGTTGCATAGGCGTAAAAACCGGCTATACCGTTGCTGCCGGAAGGACTCTCGTCAGCTGCGCCGAGCGCGGCGGTATGCGCCTTATATGCGTTACACTGGACGCGCCCGATGATTGGAATGACCACAAATATCTGCTGGATGAAGCGTTTGCAGATTACCGACTGATATCATATTGCAGCGATTCGTTCAATGTGAGCCTTCCGGTAGCGTCCGCAATGAAAACGGTGGCTCACACAGTGCCAAAAAACGATATTCGCATGCTCGTTAAAAGCGGGGATGACATAAAGGTCGGCATCGAGGCTCCGCGCATGCTGTTTGCCGGAGGAATAGCGGGGCAGACCGTGGGACGGATAAAAATCCTTATAAACGGAGAGCTTGCGGCGCAGGAGGATTTGGTTTATACTGAGGATGTAGTGCAGAGTCCGGATCAAATGCTAAGCACTCACGAGCGGTTCATGCGAATGCTTGAAACCGTACTCGGACCATACTATGCTGCCGGTGAGGAACGATGAAGCAGAGATTGCAGAAAATAATATCGGCTGCGGGGCTGACTTCGCGCCGCAGGGCTGAGGATATGCTCCGCGCAGGGCGCGTTGCCGTCAATGGACGGACTGCCGGTCTTGGAGACAGCGCCGATCCTGACAGCGATGATATTCGTGTTGACGGCGAGCCGATAGCTCGCCCGGCGCAGTGTACATATATAGTCCTTAATAAACCCCGCGGCTATGTCACAACGCTCAGCGATGAAAAAAACCGTCATTGCGTAAGTGAGCTTGTCAGAGACGCGGGCGTCAGACTGTATCCGGTCGGACGGCTGGATATGTACTCGGAGGGCTTGCTTATCATGACAGATGACGGAAATTTTGCAAACAGGATAATGCATCCGTCGTCGGATACAAATAAGACCTACCACGCGTGGATCAGGGGTGAGTGCACCGGACGGGCACTCGGCATCATGCAGAGCAGACTCAATATCGACGGATATGTGATACGGCCCGCTCAGGTCAGCGTCATCGGCAGAGACGGTGAATGCACCGTGCTTGAGATAGTTATCCACGAGGGTCGGAACCGGCAGATACGAAAAATGTGCGATGCTGCCGGGCTTAAGCTCACGCGGCTCAAACGCGTTGCCGAGGGAAGTCTGCTTTTGGGCGACCTGAAGCCGGGGCACTGGAGATACCTTACGCCGGAAGAATTGCAAGATATATAATGAAAAAGAAGTTTAAATACTTTAAAAGCTTCAGATTTCAGCCCCGTAACTCTGCTTTTTGCAAGTACGGGGCAAATAAATTGCAAATTGCTATTGCATTTCGGACAAATAGACAGTAAAATGTGGTCTATGCTTTAAATGGAGATGAACGATATGGAAAACGATCTTCTCAAAGTGCTCGCAAAAGGCAGCAATAAATTTTCAAAGGGTCAGAAAACTATAGCGAAGTATATCCTGAATAACTATGACAAGGCAGCGTTTATGACTGCCGGCAGACTTGGCAAAATCGTCGGTGTCAGTGAGTCAACGGTCGTCCGCTTTGCCGCCGAGCTCGGCTACGACGGTTATCCGAGTATGCGCAAGGCACTTCAGGAAATGATACGCAACCGCCTGACCTCGGTTCAGCGTATTGAGGTTGCAAAGAGCATGATAAACGATAACGATGTCATGCGCTCGATAATAGCAAGTGACATGCAGAACCTTCAGGCCACTCTGGATGTGCTCGAGCAGGATAACTTCAACAAATTCGTTGATTCCATCATAAATGCGAAAAATATATATATCGTCGGCATGAGGACATCCACCTCGCTTGCAACATTTCTCGGACTTTATCTTAACCTGCTCCGCAGCAATGTAAATGTTATTCATGACACCGCCGCCAGCGAGGTTTATGAGCAGATAATCAGGATAGGTGAGGGAGATCTGTTCATAGCGATAAGCTTCCCCCGCTATTCCAGCCACACGGTAGATGCCATGGAGTTTGCAAAAAAGATGGGCGCCATGACCGCTGCCATAACCGACGGCCCCGCATCGCCGCTCAACGGCATCTCCGATGTCTGTCTGCACGCAAAGAGCGACATGGTATCCTTCCTCGACTCGCTTGTTGCGCCCATGAGCCTTATAAACGCGATAATCGTTGCCGTCGGCATAAAGAACAAGGACAGTCTGTCAAAGACATTTGAGAGACTTGAAACCATATGGTCCGAGCATGATGTCTATGAGCGGACAGAGCATACCCAAAACGCATGAGCAATATGAAGGCCGACGCGGTTATCATCGGCGGAGGTGCCGCCGGAATGATGTGCAGCGCAGTCGCAGCCGAACGGGGTCTTGACATTATCCTGCTTGAGCCGAACAAGCTGCTCGGCAGAAAAGTGCGCATAACCGGCAAGGGACGCTGCAATGTTACGAATAACTGCGATATAAAGGAATTTTTGAATAACATACCCGGCGACGGCAGATTTTTATACGGTGCGCTTAACCGCCTGTCTCCGCGTGACACGATGGCATTGTTTGAAAGCCATGGACTGAAGCTCAAGACCGAGCGCGGAAACCGCGTTTTTCCCGTGTCGGATAATGCCAACGATGTTGCCGGAACACTCACGCGCTGGCTCACCCGGGCCGGTGCGCGCCATGTACGGAGCAGAGCCGTGCGTATACTTACCGAAAACGGACGGATCTGCGGCGTGGAGACCGACGGCGGCAGGATAAGCTGCCGCGCCGCCGTTATCTGTACGGGCGGCATGTCGTATCCGCTGACCGGCTCCGACGGAGCGGGGTATCGCCTTGCAAAAGCTCTGGGGCACAGTATAACGCCGTGCCGGCCCTCGCTTGTCCCGCTCGAGAGCAAGGACGAATACTGTGCAGAGATGCAGGGCTTTTCACTTAAAAACGTTACACTGTCTGCATATGAAAACGATAGGCTCATATACAGGGAACTCGGTGAAATGCTTTTTACGCATTTCGGAGTCAGCGGACCGCTCGTGCTGTCCGCAAGCTCGCATATGCGTAATTGGGGCAGTGCAAGGTACCGGCTGAGCATCGACCTGAAGCCAGCACTTGATGAGCAAAAGCTCGATGCGCGGCTGCTGCGCGACTTTGAGAAATACGCTAACCGCGATTTCGCGAACGCACTGTGCGACCTTTCCGGTAAGACTATGATACCGGTGCTTGTCAAGCTCTCCGGCATACCTGCCGATGAAAAGGTAAACTCCATAACCCGCCGGCAGCGGCACGAGCTTCTGCGCCTGTTCAAGGAATTTCCGGTCAGCATAAGCTCACCGCGCCCGATAGACGAGGCGATAGTTACCTCCGGCGGCGTGTCCACAAAGGAGATAAACCCCAGAACCATGGAGTCAAAGCTCGTAAACGGTCTGTACTTTGCAGGTGAGGTAATGGACCTCGATGCTTATACCGGCGGCTTTAATCTGCAGATAGCATGGTCAACGGCATTCGTTGCCGGAAATTCTATATAGGATGGGTAAATAATGATTTCAATTGCGATTGACGGTCCCTCCGGTGCGGGTAAAAGCACCATATCACGCAGGGCGGCCGAGCTTTTCGGCTTTATTTATGTTGATACCGGTGCCATATACAGGACGATAGGACTTGCCTCCAGGCTGTATGGCATTGATGCCTGCAGCGCCGATGCCGTTATCGAAATGCTGCCGAGGCTCAGCATAAAAATGATGTATAACGATACCGGCGAGCAGCGGATGTATCTTGACGGTAATGATGTTTCACGCGATATAAGACTGCCTGAGATATCCATGCTTGCATCAAAGGTATCCTCCATACCGGAGGTGCGTGCGTTTTTGGTTGAAATGCAGCGAGGCATGGCTCGGGAGCACGATGTCATAATGGACGGCAGGGATATCGGCACAGTTATCCTGCCGGATGCCGACCTGAAGATATTCCTCACCGCAAATGCCGAGGACAGAGCCCGCCGCCGCTATGACGAGCTTACGGCTAAGGGCATTGAATGCAGCTTTGACGATGTGCTGGCAGATATGATAAAACGCGACGAGCAGGACACTGCGCGCGCCGCCGCTCCGCTCAAGCCCGCCGGCGATGCGGTCATTTTGGACACGAGCGGGAACACTCTTGAGCAGAGCATTGAAGCCGTGTGCGGACTTATATCCGAAAGAACCGGCAGACAGGCGGTAAAGCGGTTATGAAAAGGCTTGTTGTTGCTAAAAGCGCCGGATTTTGCTTCGGCGTTAGCCGTTCGGTAGAAATGGCGCAGAAAATGCTGGAGGAGGGAAAGGGCTTTTCACTCGGACAGCTCATTCATAACGACGATGTTGTCGAATATCTTTCAAAGCACGGACTTAAGGTCATATACAGTCCGGATATGCTGCCGGACGGCGGGCGCGTTATAATTCGTTCGCACGGTGTTTCTAAAGCAATATATGACGAGCTGCTTGAAAAAAGCGCAGTTATAGCCGATGCCACCTGCCCGAAGGTTAAGCGCATACACGAGCTTGTGTCCAAAGCCAAGAGTGAGGGACGGTTCGTTGTCATCATCGGCATGCACGGACATCCTGAGATCGAAGCGGTAAAGGGCTGGTGCAACGACTGCGTTATCTGCGAAAATGCGGAGCAATTGCGTCAATGGTGCGAAAAATCCGGCGATTTGTTGGATAAACCTATAACGATGGTAGTCCAAACTACCCAAACTCGTAGTAATTTTACCGAATGTGCGAATTTATTAAAAAAAAGATGTACAAATCTTCAAATCTTTGATACAATATGTGGTGCGACATCCATGCGTCAGGAAGAGGCTGCAAAATTGGCGGCCGAGTGCGATGCAATGGTGGTCATCGGCGGAAAACACAGTGCAAACAGCGTTCACCTTGCGGCAATATGCGGAGAGCATTGCTCAAAGGTTCAGTTTATCGCAAATGCGGACGAGCTGGATGTGAATGCATTTTCCGATGCTGGTACCGTCGGGCTGACTGCCGGAGCGTCCACGCCTGCATGGATAATTAAGGAGGTAAGTAATAAGATGAGTGAAGAAATCAAAATTGATGCAGCTGCAGCAGAGGAGAAGGAGATGTCCTTCGATGAAATGCTGGAGGAATCCATCAAGACTATATATAATGGAGATAAGGTAACCGGTTATGTCGTTGCTATTACCGGCACTGAAGTCAGTGTCGATATCGGCACCAAGTATTCAGGCTTCATTCCCACCACCGAGTTCACAGACGACGGTATCAAGGTCGAGGATGCCGTGAAGGTCGGCGATACGATCGAGGCAGTCGTTGTCCGCGTAAATGATGTCGAGGGCACCGTTATGCTCTCCAAGAAGCGTCTTGATGCAGCTAAGAGCTGGACCGCAGTCGAGGAAGCCGTTGAAAGCGGTGAGTTCCTTGAGGGCACCGTTACCGAGATCAACAAGGGCGGAGTCGTCGTTAATGTCAAGGGAGTTCGCGTTTTCGTTCCCGCGTCGCAGTCCGGTCTGCCCAAGGAAGCCGATATGAATCAGCTCCTCAAGCAGAAGGTTCGCGTAAAGATTACCGAGGTTAATCGCGGACGCAAGCGCGTTGTCGGCTCCATTCGCGCCGTAGCTCAGAAGGAGCGCCGCGAGAGAGCGGAAGCCATCTGGAACGAGATGGAGGTCGGCAAGAGATATCACGGTGTCGTCAAATCCATGACCAGCTACGGTGCATTCGTTGACATCGGCGGCATCGACGGCATGGTCCATGTCTCCGAGATGAGCTGGAGCCGCATCAAGAATCCTGCCGAGATGTTCAAGATCGGCGACGAGGTTGATGTCTATGTCATAAGCTTTGACAGGGAAAAGCGCAAGATTTCTCTCGGCTACAAGGATCCTAACGAGAATCCCTGGGTCAAGTTCACCACAAATTACAGTGTCGGCGACACTGCTGAGGTCAGGATTGTAAAGCTCATGACCTTCGGTGCGTTTGCTGAGGTTCTGCCCGGAGTTGACGGCCTTATCCACATTTCACAGATAGCAAACCGCCGCATCGGTAAGCCTGAGGAGGTTCTCTCTGTCGGCGATGTCGTCGAGGCAAAAATTACTGCCATAGATATGGAAAACCACAAGATATCTCTTTCCATTCGTGCGCTTGCAGAGCCCGCTGCCGCTGAGGCTGTGGTTCCCGAGGCAGAGGACAACGGCGAGGACGCTCTCATCTATGAGATCTCCGCTGACGGCGAAGCCAAGGGCGAGATAGTCGAAGACTGATAAATTTAACTTAATGTAATAGCCTGCTGCTTGTGCGGCAGGCTATTTTCGTTGAAATATCAATGAAAACTTGTTAATCTTCTTGCAAAAAAACAACATTTTGTGTATAATTAGATTAAGAAAACAGTTAAGGAGGAGTTGTCTTGTTTCAGATCGGGGATTATATAGTTCACCCCATGCACGGCGCCGGCGTTATAGAAAGTGTTGTTACTAAGAAGATAAACGGTCAGCAGCGGGACTACTATGTCCTTAAACTGCCGGTGGGTGACATGGTCGTTATGGTCCCTGTTGCAGGGTGTGAGAATATTGGAGTCAGATCGGTAATTTCAAAAAGCGAGGCGGAAAATGTTTTTAAATTGTTTAAGGATATTGAGGTTTCAATGACCCAGAATTGGAATAAACGCTATCGTGAGAATATGGATAAAATAAAGAGCGGCAATCTTCTTGATGTTGCGTCGGTCGTTAAGGGACTGATGCGCAGAGATAACGAACGCGGCTTGTCCACCGGCGAACGCAAAATGCTCCACTCGGCAAAGCAGATACTTATTTCGGAGCTCGTTATAGCAACCGAAATGGATTATGAAGGCGTTGAGCAGAGACTGTATGCATCATTGTAGGGCGGTGAAGTCATGTCGATAATTGATAATATAAACAAGCTTTTTAAGATAAAGTCCGGAAACGGATCTTACTGCTCGGCGGTCGTGCTCGCCGCCGGCAATTCGCAGCGCATGGGCAAGGATAAGATACTCATGCCCATAGGCGGAAAACCGGTAATAGCACACACGCTTATGGCGCTTGAGCGCTCGGACTGCATCGACGAAATAGTGGTCGTAACCAAGTACGAAAGCCTTCAGGAGATTGCTGATATATGCCATAGCTTCTGCATCAGCAAGGCCAGCAGGGTCGTGCTCGGCGGCAAAACAAGACTTGAGTCGTCTCTCATCGGCGTAAGCAATGTAAGCGAAAAGGCGACGATCATTGCAATCCACGATGGTGCAAGACCGTTCCTGAGCGATAATCTGATAAGCAGAGTAGTACACTCAGCACAGACCCATGGAGCTGCGGCTCCTGCCGTAGCCTCTACCGACACGGTCAGAATACTCAATTCAAAGGGCGCCGTCACCGAAACTCCGCGGCGCGAGCTTGTTGCACTTATGCAGACCCCGCAGGCTTTTATGGCGGAAATGATAAAGGTATCGCTTGCAAAGGCACAGGAAAAGAGTATAAAGCTCACCGATGACTGCTCGGCGGTCGAGGCTCTCGGATACAAGGTCACCGTGGTTGCCGGCGAGGCTGATAATATAAAGCTCACAACGGCGCGGGATCTGTACATTGCCGAGGGCATACTTGCGGAAAGGAGCGGCAGGTAAATGCGTATTGGACATGGCTACGATGTTCATAAGCTGGTTGAGGGGAGAGAGCTCGTTCTCGGCGGAATAAAAATACCGTATGATAGGGGACTTTTAGGGCACTCCGATGCAGATGTTCTGACTCATGCACTTATGGATGCGCTGCTTGGGGCTGCCGCGTTGGGCGATATCGGCGGAATGTTTCCGGATAACGACGATAAATATCTTAATGCAGACAGCATCGTGCTGCTCGGAAAAGTAGTGGAAGCGCTCAAAAATAAAGGCTTCAGCATTTCAAATGCCGACTGTACCGTTATTGCGCAAATGCCCAAGCTGAAGCCCTATATCGGGGCAATGCGCGCGGTTTACGCCGAAACGCTCGGGATTGATATAAGCTGCGTCAGCGTTAAAGCAACTACAGAGGAGCATCTTGGTTTCACCGGCCAGGGGCTCGGCATTGCGGCGCACGCCGTCGTACTCATAAATTGAACATATCGCAGACAGCCTCACGGGGCTGTCTTTTGCTTTAACATAAATATTTTTCGGCGCATAGAATATAGAAAAAATGAAGGGGATCACCATGCGCTATATATTTATGTGCCGGTCGCTGACTTATGCCCAGTCTGCGGCAAGAGCTCTTGAGAGAAATGCGATATCTGCCACGATAAAAAAAGCTCCTGCCGGACTGAGCGGCAGCGGGTGCAGCTACAGCGTCAGTGTCTCTCGGTATAAAGCAGCTGCAGCGGCGGCGCTGCTGCGCAGGGAAGGACTGATGCAGGGAAAGATATTCCTCCAGCACGATGACGGAATGTACACGGAGGTGTTTATATGATATATCTTGACTCTGCGGCTACGAGCTTCTTGAAGCCTCCGTCGGTAAAGGCCGAGATGATGAACGCTCTGAGCACGATGTCGAGCCCGGGCAGAGGCGCATATCCGGCAGCCATGAATGCAGCGGAAAAGGTCTATGAGTGCCGCGAGCTTATTTGCAGACTTATGAATTTTCCCCATCCGGAAAATGTTGTGTTCACCATGAATGCGACCCATGCACTCAATATTGCCATAAATACACTTGCCAAGCCCGGCAGCAGGGTCGTAATATCGGGATATGAGCACAATTCAGTAACGCGTCCGCTGCACGAGACGGGTGCCGTCATTGATGTGGCGGCGGGAAAGCTCTTTGACGCGGAGGATGTGCTGCGTGCATTTTCCGAGAAAATACCCGCAGCCGATCTCGTTATATGCAATCATGTGTCCAATGCTTTCGGCTTTGTACAGCCGGTTGAGGAGATCGCAGGGCTGTGCAAAAAACACAATGTGCCTTTTATAATAGATGCATCACAGTCTGCCGGCACAGAGAAAATTGATGCCGTGCGCCTTGATGCCGCATTTATCGCCATGCCCGGTCACAAGGGACTTATGGGTCCTCAGGGAACGGGCGTTCTGCTGTGCGCTGAGCGCCCCAAACCGCTTATCAGCGGCGGAACCGGTTCGGAGAGCATTTTGCAGCATATGCCGGAATACCTGCCAGATGCAGCCGAGGCGGGCACACACAATGTAGTCGGAATAGCCGGACTGTGCGCCGGAGTTCGATATGTCCTTGGCGTCGGAGCGGAAGCAATAGGCCGGTATGAAGCGTCAATGTGCGCGGAAGCGGCGGAGATACTGAGAAAAATACCTGCACTTAGGGTATATTCCGCTTCGGGCAAAGCACAAGCCGGCGTGCTGTCGGTGCAGCACGAAAGCATTGACTGCGAAAGCTTTTGCGAAATGCTCGGAAAAAACAATGTGGCGGCAAGGTGCGGTCTGCACTGCGCGCCTCTTGCTCATAAAACGGCCGGGACGGTCGACAGGGGTACGGTTCGCCTGAGCTTTTCGCCGTTTATATCAAGGCAGCAAATGCTGAGAGCATGCGGAATTATACGGCAAATATCATAAAATAAAATTAATCAATATTTGATTGCCTTTTTCGGATATATATACTATAATATAGTGATAAAATTTACAGTACTATGTCGGGTCGGCTGTGACAGCAGTCAGCAGATAGAGATGATTGGGGTTTATAAATGCAGGACTTTTCGAGTTACTTTTTAAGGACACTCAATTACCTTTCAACGATAAGCGTTTGGGACATTCTTGACATTCTCATAGTGGCTTATCTGTTTTACAAGGTAATTGATCTTGTGCGCAAAACGAGTTCATACAATCTTGCAAAGGGCATTCTCGTTTTGCTCATCGGGCTGTGGCTTTCAGGACCGTCGGTTTTGAATCTCACTATGATAAACTTCATATTGAGGAAGGCCGTTGAGATAGGTCTTATAGCTCTGGTCATAATATTCCAGCCTGAGCTGCGCAAGCTCCTCTCAAAAATGGGCAGCAAGAACTTTTACGGGATATTTTCTCCGAAGGTGCAGGCATCGAGCAAGATCGACACTGCGATCACTCAGACCGCGCTTGCCTGCGAGCAGATGGCCAAGAGCAAAACCGGTGCACTTATCATATTCGAGCGCAGCGTAAAGCTCAGCGATATAATGACCACCGGAACCATAATAGATGCCGATATAACGGCTGAGCTGCTCAAGAATATATTCTACCCTAAGGCGCCTCTGCACGATGGTGCGCTTATCATCCGGAACGCGAGGATCGCGGCTGCCGGCTGTGTGCTGCCTTTGACCTCTAAAACGAACCTGAGCAAGGATCTCGGAATGCGCCATCGCGCCGGCATAGGCGCAAGCGAGGTGTCCGACGCCGTGACGGTCATCGTCTCTGAGGAGACCGGCGCGATATCCGTGGCTGTTGAGGGCATGCTTAAGCGAAATCTGTCGGTTTCTATGCTTGAAAAGCTCTTGAGAAGCGAACTTGTCGTTGAGGAAACCAAGAAGAATACCGCAGTCGAAATTTTTTCTCGTTTTTTTGACAAGCATAAGGTGAACGATGATGGAACAGAAAAAAAGAACTAAAAAAATATATGACAGCAAGGTATTCTGGATGGTGATCTCGCTGCTGTGCTCGCTTATGATGTGGGCATATGTAACAAGTCAGGATACGACCGATCAGGGAAGAACGCTCACCGGCATTCAGGTGGAATTTCAGGGGCAGGAGGAGCTTTTGAATGAGAGAAATCTCTCGATAACCGATGTCAGCGCCGACACGGTTAGCATATCGGTGCGCGGCAGCCGAAGCAATATATCAAAGCTTAAGGCTTCAGATATAAAAGCTGTCATAGATGTCAGCAATGTGACGCAGCCAAATAATATGACCTGGACATATAAGCTCGTCTTTCCCAGCTATATCAATGAAAACGATATTACCGTGGTGCGGAAAAATCCCGATACTATCAATTTTACCGTTATTAAAAACGGCAGCAAGACAATTGAGATAAAGGGCAGCTTTGAGGGCACGATAGCCGAGGGCTGTGTGGCCGAGGAATTTGCCTTCGAGCCCAAGACCATAGTGGTCGAGGGACCTGAGGAGAGTATCGAGAATATAGACCATGCATGGGTAACCTTCGGCAAAGATCAGACTATCGACTCTGTTTATATAGAGGAAGCTGAGTTTACACTCAGGGATAAAAACGACAATATCATTTCAAAGGATGGTCTCAAGTTTTCAGCGGATACGGTTACCGCAACTCAGCCGATACTGAAATCCAAGGATGTGCCTCTGAAGGTCTCCATAATATCCGGCGGCGGCATTACGGAGAGCGACTGTAATGTGACGATCGACCCTGTTTCGATAAAAGTCGCCGGCGATTCAAGGATAGTTGACGATATGGATTCGATCCAGCTCGGAACCATTGATCTTTCGTCGCTTGACAGCGGCTATGAGCACACATTCCAGATAACGCTTCCGGAGGATGTGCAGAATATAACGGGTGTTACCGAAGCAAGGGTGACGATCGAGGTAGCCGGAGCACACACAAAAACTTTTACTACGACGAATATTGCATGCAAGGGCGTGACTTCCGGATACCGTGTGACGGTTGACACCAAGGAAATCGAGGTAACGCTGCGTGCGCTCGATTCCAATACGCTTAACAATATTCGACCCGAGGACATAACCGTTGTTGCCGATCTGTCCGATTACGGCTCAACTACGGGTCAGGTCATCGTAAGTGCGAAGGTTACCGTCATTGGACATGAAAATGTCGGCGCGGTCGGTGAAGTGCGGGTAACCGTAACAATACTCAAGGATTAATTTGCGGGGGGAGCTTAATATGACTCAGGATGCAGTAGTTACAAAGGTTTTTAAAAACGGAATGGCCGAGGTCGCAGTGTCGAGAGGGACTGCCTGCGGCAGCAATTGCGGCAACTGTGAAAGCTGTGTTTTTCAGAACGAGATAAAAGCGTTTGCAAAAAACACGGTGCATGCAAAGCCGGGTGAAAAGGTAGTGATAGAGAGTCTGAGCTCAAGAATATTCGGTGCGGCGTTCCTGCTGTATATAGTGCCTATGGTACTGTTCATTGTCGGGTATGCCGTCGCTGCGAGTCTCGGACTCGACGAGGGGATGCGTGTACTGTGCAGCTTTGCGGCTTTCGCGGCGGCCGTTGCTGCCGTTATAGTGTATCAGCGTCACAGCAAGCGAAAAAATCCTATAAAATTTGAGATCACTCAGCTTCGCTGAGGTGGGGGAAATATGATAAAAAGCATGACTGGCTACGGCAGCGCCAGGGGCACTGTCGAGGGTATAGAGGTTTGCGTAGAACTGAAAAGCGTAAATAACAAGTTTCTTGATACCGCGATAAGAATGCCTCGCAGCTTTCTGTTTGCGGAGGAGACGATAAAGCAGGCTGTGAGCTCACACATAAGCCGCGGCAAGGTCGATGTTTTTGTGACCGTCGATACATCAATGGCAGACGATATGGTCGTAAGGGTGAACGAGCCTTTGCTCGATGGCTATCTTGAAGCTCTGAAAGGCATTGCCGATAAGCATGGACTCACAAACGACATAAGCGTGATGGGCGTCAGCCGTCTTCCGGATGTCCTCTCGGTCGAAAAAAAAGAGCTTGATGCCGATGCCGTTGCCGCCGGTATGCGCAGCATTGCGGAGCAGGCACTTCAGGATTTTGACCGTATGCGTATCGTAGAGGGGGATAAGCTCAGACTCGATGTCCTTGAAAAGCTCCGGACTATTGAACGGCTTGTAACCGTTATCGAGGAAAACTCCCCGAAAACCGTTCAGGAATACCGCGAGCGCCTGCTCGGTAAGCTCAACGAGGTTCTCGGAACAGCCGGCATTGATGAGTCACGCATACTCACCGAAGCTGCGATATTTGCCGATAAGATAGCCGTTGATGAGGAGACCGTAAGGCTCCGCAGTCACATTTCACAGCTTAGACAGATGCTTGAGACCGGCTCTCCGATAGGCAGAAAGATAGACTTTCTGCTTCAGGAGTTTAACCGTGAGGCGAACACGACCGGCTCAAAGTGCCAGAATTCCGATATCGCTCATGTGGTCGTCGACCTTAAGTCCGAGATAGAGAAGATCCGTGAGCAGATACAGAATATTGAGTGAGGCTGAGTATGAGGCTTGTTAATATCGGCTTTGGCAATATGGTTTCGGCTGAACGCATAATAGCTATGGTAAGTCCCGAATCTGCACCGATAAAGCGAATGATTCAGGATGTGCGTGAAAAAGGACTGCTGATAGATGCCTCCTTTGGAAGGAGCACAAAGGCCGCACTTATTATGGACAGCGGAAATGTGATTTTATCGGCGCTGGCAACCGATGTGCTGGCAGCGCGGATCTCAAACAAAAATGAGGAAGGTGCAGCAAATGGCTAATCAAAGAGGAAAACTGATAGTAATATCCGGACCGTCCGGAGCAGGGAAGAGCACAGTCGTGTTCAAAGCCCTTGAAGGGCGGGACGATGTGTGCTTTTCGGTGTCGGCAACTACTCGCAAGCCCCGCCCCGGTGAGATCGACGGCAAGGAGTACTTCTTTGTAGATCTGGACAAGTTCCGCGATATGGTGCAGAACGATGAATTTCTTGAGCACGCCGTGTATGTGGCAAATTCCTATGGAACGCCGAAGGCATATGTCGAAAAAAAGCTCAATGAGGGTATGAATGTGCTTCTTGATATCGAGGTTCAGGGCGCACTTCAGGTACACCAGAAAATGCCCGATGCGGTAATGATATTCATAATCCCGCCGTCCATGGCAGAGCTTGAAAATCGTCTGCGCAGCAGAGGCACCGACTCCGAGCGCAAGATAGAAGCCCGACTGCTCCGCGCAAAAGAGGAATACGCGGCTGCGGATTTCTATGACTATATCATAATAAACGATGATGCAGAAAAGGCCGCCAAGGAGTTTTCCGCAATAATAACCGCCGAGTACTGCAAATATGACCTTAGAAAAAACTATTTAAGTGAGGTAGATTGACCATGATGCTTTATCCCCCCGTTGCCGAGCTCGTAAGCAAGACCGGCAACCG
>CAVGWF010000023.1:0-585 GCA_963632825.1 Escherichia coli
CTATCGGACTTATCTATTTTACGAAGGTTTCCGACAATGAATTTGAAGTATTGGACGGACAACAGCGAATTACAAGCATAGGTCGCTTTCTGACGGGCAAATTTCCCATTTTGGATGAAAACGGTATGCAGCAGTATTTTAGAGGATTGGCAGAGGACTTACAGCGTAAAATACTTGATACAAAGCTGACGATTTATGAATGCAGCGGTACGGAAAGTGAAATCAAGGAATGGTTCAAAACGATAAACATTGTGGGCGTTCCGCTGAATGAACAGGAACTTTTGAACGCTATCTATTCCGGCCCGTTTGTGACGCTTGCAAAGGCGGAGTTTTCCAACAGTCAAAATGCCAATATTCAGAAATGGGCGGCGTATATCAGCGGCGATGTAAAACGGCAGGATTATTTGCGTACTGCCCTTATGTGGGTTAGCAAAGGCAATATTGACGATTATATGAGCCGCCACAGATACGACACGAACATAACGGAATTAAAGGCCTATTTCAACAGCGTTATTGACTGGGTTTCAAGCGTGTTCATTGATGTTGAAACAGAAATGCGCGGTTTGAATTGGGGCACATTCTATG
>CAVGWF010000023.1:595-26171 GCA_963632825.1 Escherichia coli
TTCTATGAGCGTTTCCATGCAAACGCCTATAGCCCCAATGATGTACACAATAAATTAAAAGCCTTGTATGCGGATTACTTTGTAAAGAACCGCAAGGGCGTATTTGAGTACATTTTAGGCGGCTGCACCGATACAAAGCTGCTTGACATTCGCATTTTCGATGATGTTACGAAGCGAACAGTTTATGAGCGGCAAACAACGGACGCAACAGCAAGGGGCGTTTCAAACTGTCCTCTTTGCGCCATTGGCAGTGACAACAACAGGCAGCGTATCTATAAGCTGAAAGAAATGGACGCAGACCATGTTACCGCATGGAGCAACGGCGGCGCAACGGATATTAGCAACTGCACCATGCTTTGCGCTACCCATAACCGGGCGAAAGGCAATAAATAATTCGGCATTGGCGGTTATCATTTAGTATTCCCTTACAGATACTCACATTAACATAATTTATGCAAGTATAAAAATCATTTACAGTAAAAATCGCCCGTGAGCAGACCTCACGGGCGATTTGACCGTTATGCTTTTGTTATGCTTTGAGATTTCAGAACAGGCAGTTTTCAATATAGCGGTGGAGCATCGCCGCTACCTGTGCGCGGGAAGCGCCGCTCCGGGGCATAAGAGTGTTCGCGTCGCTGCCGTTTATGATGCCCTCGGCATTTGCCCAGGAGATAGCCTCGAGAGCATACTCGGAAACGCTGCCGTAATCGGCAAAGCCGCTTAAATCGGCTCTTGCGCTCACGCTGACACCCTTGAAGCCGGCGTAGCGGAACAGAATGGCTGCCATCTGCTCGCGTGTTACATCGGCATCGGGAGCAAACGAGGTGTCGCTTACACCATTTACGATGCCGTTTGCGCTCGCCCAGTCTACAGCTTTGCTGTACCAGCCGCCCTGAGCGTCGGCGAACGGGGATGCGTCCGCATCGGCGGGCTCGCCCTCCATGCGCCACAGGACCGTTACGAGCATTGCGCGGGTCATGGTCGCGTCGGGCGAGAAGGTGTTTGCGGCGGTGCCGTTAAACAGACCGTTGCAGCCCGCATAGACTACATCGCCGAAGAACCATGCGTTTTCCGCAACATCGAAGAAGGGGAAGTCTATTGCGGCGTTGACGGCGCCGGTAACGGTGGTGCACTTTATGCAGCCGCCCTCATATTTGCCGTCGGCAGCGGTGATCCCGCCGTTTTCTCCGACGGAAATGACGGTGAGTGTGTTGGAGCTTTCGCCTTTGCCGAGCTCATGACCCACGGACAAGGCAACGGGAGCCGCTATCGCCTTGCCGCCGACTGCGGCGTCAACGGTGAGCAGCACGGCGCTGTCAAGCTGTGTGCCGAGAGCGCGCTTCTGAGCGGCATTGAGCTCGGGAGAGGTCACTGCAACGCGCACATCGCCGCCCTTTGCAAGATCGGAGGTCTTAAAAGAGGCTGTAAATTTCGCCGTCCTGAGCTCTGCGCCGTCGGCGGCTGACAGAGCGTCCATGCCGCGGTCCCAGATGACCATTGCCGAGGCTCCGGTCGAGGAGGCGTCAACGGTGACGGTCTTTCCGGAGGCGCCCAGCTCGCGCATGTTGATGCTCGTGGGGAACACGATGACATCATCGCCGTCGAGCAGCGCCTTTGCGGTAACGCTTGCACTGCCGCAGCTGAGCTTGACGACGGCTGTCTCTGCGGCACCGTCGAGAACGATGAGAGCGTCGTTATCGTCGGTGAAATTCTTGTCGTTGCCCATGGAATCGGCAACCTGAAGGATAAACTCGTTTATCCTGTTCTTGACGGCCTTGGTGAAGATGCTGTCGAACTTTATGGATGATGCAAGATCGCCGAAGGCGTGCTTCTTTACGATGCTGAGCATCTGGTCGAGTATCTCGCCGCTTTCGATCTTGGAGAGGGCGGTCTGGACCCATGCCGGGTAGCTGCCGTCGTCAACACCCGCAAGGTGACTCTGATAGATGTAGTTTACGGCGTCAATCAGGGTCTTGTCCTCGGTAACGGGTATATCGACGAGCTCGTAGATTATATCCTGAAGATTTGCGATGATGCGGTCGTTGAGCCATGTCGAAACGCTGTTCTCAACAATGACAAATTTGTTCAGGAACTTGCCGACGAAGCTTCCCGCGACGGTCGCAAGCATATCTCCGGAAAGACCTTGACCTCTGCCGTACTCGGTGACGTCGGCGATGGTCTCGTTTTTGCCGGTGGTGGCGTCATAATATGTGACTGGACCGATATGGTTGAGAGTGCTGACGCTCAGAACCAGACTGCCGGCGACCTCACGCAGCTGCGCAAAGCGCATCGGCGAGGGGTAGGTGAGGTTGGAGCCGGTCTCGATGTCGTAGAGAGTGCTGCCGTTTTCGGTGGTCATGGTGGCAATGTCGTTTGCGTGCATATGACCGGTGAAGATGACCTCAAGACCCGCATCGGCGAGCTGAGCCGCTATGTTGGCATAGTCCTCAACGAGGTACATCTTCATGAGGTCGGGCTCCATGGAGAAATGGGGCACGAAGCCGTGGTGCGCCATGCCGATAACGCGGTCGCCCGCAGCCTTTGCCGCAGAGATCTGCTCTACCGCCCATGCAACGAGCTCGGGGCTCATTTCACCGCGGGTCTCGTGCTCGGCCTCGTTGTCGGAGGTGTTGTCCTCGCTGTAGCAGCAGGTGTCGAGAACTATGAGAGTAACGCCGTCGCAGGGCTTTGCGACATAGGAGAGCTGACCGGATTCCTTGCCGGCGGGGGGAGTGTAGCGGGCAACGACGCTCTCGTCGGAGTAGACGAAATCATAGATGCGCGCAAAATCCTCGGGCTCGGTGCGGCCCGCGGCGACCGCCTTGCCGTCCTCGGTGTTGAAGTTTTTCGCGTTTTCGTTGCGGATGTCATGGTTGCCGTTTATGACATAGATCTTCATGTCCGGCAGATCCTTTTTGAGCTTCTGGAGACGGGCGGAAAAGTCCTCGTGACATTCGAGCTCACCGTCCTTGGTCAGGTCGCCGGAGATAAGAAGTACATCGGGCTTATCGCGCCTGACGGCATCGAGCAGGGTATTGTTTATCTCGCTGCCTTCCGTGAGAAGCTTTCTGTCGCTGTTGAGCGCCGTGGTGTAATCCTCGGTGTCCTTGATGAGCGTGGGGGACAGGTAGTGCGTGTCGCTCATAACGGCGATCTTGAGGTCGATGGGGTCTGCCTGCTCCTCTGCGGGATCGGCAAGCACGGGCACGGCGAGCGTGCATATCATCGCCAGAGCCAGCAGCATCGAGAGCATCCGCCGCATATGGGTGTGTTTTTTCATGTTTTTCCTCCTTATATTTGGTTGCCATACACATATTGTACATGAAAGCAAACTCAAAAACAAGTCGGTTATGTTATTGACAGGTAAAATGTGCGTATATATAATGTAAGCTCATGAACAGAGAAAATTTTTTCAGAAAATTTGATAAGATAGTGAGCTCCTTCGGCAATGACAAGCCGCGCATACTGCTGCACAGTTGCTGCGGACCGTGCTCAAGCTCGGTGATAGAGCTGCTCTCAAGGTATTTTGAGGTCACTGTTTTGTGGTATAATCCAAATCTGTGGCCTGAGGCGGAGTATGAAAAGCGCCTCCAGACGCAGGAAAAGCTCATAGCTTGTCTTGCTGCTGACGGTGTGACGGCGGAGCTCATGGTGCTGCCGTGGCGCAGAGAGGACTATTTTTCGCGCATAAGGGGACTGGAAAATGAGCCGGAGGAGGGTAAAAGATGCCTTGAGTGCTTCCGTATCCGCCTTGACGAGACCGCGCGCATAGCCGCCGAGCAGGGCTTTGACTGGTTCTGCACAACGCTTACCGTTTCCTCGCGCAAGGATGCCGTTGCGATAAACGCAATCGGGCGCGAGGCTGCGGAAAAATACAATGTAAGCTGGCTGCCGTCGGAGTTCAAAAAGCGCGAGGGCAACCACCGCTCGATAATACTTTCGGAAAAATACGGGCTTTACAGGCAGGAGTACTGCGGCTGCGTATTTTCACTCAACAGCAACGGAGAAAACCATGAATAAAACAACACATAAGCTCGTATCCGCCGCCATAGTCGGCGCATTGTACGCGGTGCTCACGCTCGTGCTTGCACCGATAAGCTACGGTCCCGTTCAGTGCCGCATTTCCGAGGCGCTGTGCATACTGCCGTTTTTCATGCCGCACACGGCGTGGGGACTGTTTTTCGGCTGTGCGATAGCCAATGTCGCAAGCGCGGCGGGACTGCCGGACATAATCTTCGGCTCGCTGGCAACGCTCATTGCCTGCCTGTGCATAGCCCTGTGCGGGAAGAAAAACAAGAAAGTGCTCGCCTGTCTTATGCCGGTGGTGTGGAATGCGCTTATAGTCGGTGCAATGCTCACAAAGGTCATTGCGGGGCTCGACCCAATTGAAAGCTTCGGTGCATTTGCCGTTTTCGCGGGTCAGGTCGGTCTCGGCGAGGCTGCGGCGATGTTCGTTATCGGGCTCCCGCTCATGACATGGCTGCCGAAGCAAAAATTCTTTGCGGACTATCTTGACAAATTCACAAGTCGGTAATAAAATCACAATTGCAAATAAGGGGTGCTGAGTTTTTCTCGGCTGAGACGGAAAGAATCGAATTTCCGAGACCCTCGAACCTGATCCGGGTAATGCCGGCGTAGGAAACGAAAATTTTTATACAATCGTTTTCCTATGACCGCATTGCTTTCGCAGTGCGGTTTTTCGTATTCTTTAGGAGGAATAGTTATGAATCAGAGCAAAACAAAGTGTCTGGTGGAATGCGCCATCATGATCGCGCTTGCCACTGTGCTGAGCATGATAAAGCTTGCCGAGCTTCCGTACGGCGGCTCGATTACGATAGCGTCCATGCTGCCGATAGCCATCATCGCATACCGCAGAGGTATGGGCTGGGGTCTCGGCTCGGCCTTCGTTTACGGCATTGTTCAGCAGCTTTTGGGACTGAACTCACTTTCGTATGTCACCACATGGCAGAGCATAGTTGCAGTCATACTTCTTGACTACATTGTTGCATTTACGGTAGTCGGCTTTGCCGGTATATTCAGAAATAAAATAGAAAATCAGGCTGTCGGACTTACCCTCGGCTGCGTTTTTGTATCGCTTCTTCGTTATGTCTGCCATGTCATCTCCGGCGCTACCGTATGGGCCGGTCTGTCGATACCGACTCAGGCCGCACTGTCATACTCCTTTATCTACAATGCCACCTATATGCTGCCTGAATGCATCATCCTTGCGGTAACTGCCGCCTATATCGGCTCCGTCATAGACTTCAGAGGAGAGAAACTCAATAGAATTGTAAAGGGCGATGCAAAGGCATACTCTCCCGCTATCAGCGTTATTGCGGGGCTTGTGGCCGCAGGCGCCGTCATTTATGACGCTGTTGAGGTGTTCTCGCACCTCCAAAACGCCGAAACAGGCGAGTTCGACATAACCGGGCTCGCAGCTGCAAACTGGACTGCGCTCATTGCGGTAACAGTCTCGGCTGTGGTCGTCACTGTGCTGCTGGTGGTCGTAAACAAGGCTCTCAAAAAGAGTAAAGCCGCATAAAACAGCTTTCGGGACGGGCTGCCCATGCTACCCGAGCAGTTCGTCTCCGAAGGCTATAAATAAAAAATCCTTGACACGGCAAAAGTGTATCGTATATAATGAGCTTCCGGTGCCTATCGGCATCGGAAGTTTTATTGTCAACTACTTCGGGTTAAGGCCCGATGTTGAGTATCAATTTCTGAAAGGAGTGCAGGAAAATGCTGCGTACTTACCAGCCCAAGAAGCGTCAGCGCAAGAAAGAGCACGGCTTCCGCAAGAGAATGGCAACCGCAAACGGCCGTAAGGTCCTCGCCCGCCGCAGAGCGAAGGGCAGAGCAAAGCTGAGCGCCTGATTTGGCGGCTCCGAGCAGGAAAAGCAAATAAATTTTTTAGGGCGGGTATCATCCGCCCTTTAGGTGTTTGCGGAAAGCAAGGGTGGGATAATTGGATCTCAGGGTAACTCTGAAGAAAAATTATGAATTCAGGCGGCTTTATAACAGAGGCAAGACCGCCGTTACACCCTACATGGTCGTGTATGCGCTGAAAACCTCGCGCGGTGTGCGCCGCGTGGGCTACACCGTGTCCACAAAGCTGGGGAAGGCAGTCGTGCGGAACAGAGTGCGCCGCCGCCTCAGAGAGATATACAGGCTCAATGCGTACAGGCTCGCTGACAGCGCCGATATCGTCATCGTTGCGAGGTCAAGAAGCATTAATGCCGAGTATGCAAAGCTTGAGCGGGCGTTTATCGGCGCCTGCCGCGAGCTTGGGATACTGAAGGGGGAAGCGGAGTGAAAAAGCTGCTTCTTGCCCTTATTCGGGTGTATCAGAAATACATTTCGCCGGCGTTTCCTCCGCGATGCAGATTTATTCCGACCTGCTCACAGTATGCCGTTGAAGCCATCGAGAAATACGGGGCTTTGAAGGGCGGCTGGCTCGCCCTTAAGCGGCTGTCGAGGTGTCATCCGTTTCACCTCGGCGAACACGATTTCTTCGATCCCGTTCCCTGACGAGGATCGGAATACAAGGAGAAACTTATGTCATTGGTAGACATTGTTGTCTGGCCGTTTGCCAGACTGCTGGAGATCCTTTATAACTGGACCGACAGCTACGGTCTCGCCATTATTCTCTTTGCTCTGGTAGTCAACCTTATCCTGCTGCCGTTCATGGCAAAGAGCAAAAAGGGCATGATGAAGACCACCCGCATACAGCCTCAGCTCAAGGAGCTTGAGAAAAAGCATAAGGGCAATCAGCAGAAGTACCAGCAGGAGGTAATGAAGCTGTACAAGGAGCAGGGTGCGAGCCCCACCTCCGGCTGCCTGTGGTCACTGCTGCCGTTCCCCATCCTGCTTGCACTGTACGGTGTTATCCGTCAGCCGCTCGGCTACATGATGGGCCTGAGCGATGAAAGCGTAAAAGCACTGACCGAGTGGGCTACCCAGAATGCAGGCTTTGTCGCCTCCAAGCAGGGCACCTATGACCAGATCGGCATTACGAATGCCATCCACCAGAATTGGGACAGCGTTGTAAGCGCACTCGGCGATTTCGGCGGCAAGCTGCTGGATATCGACTATTCGTTCCTCGGCATGAACCTTGGCACGATACCCGAGTGGAAGATATGGACCTTCGATTTCGGCAGCGCCGATATCGGCGCTCAGATCGGTCTGTTCCTCGTTCCCATCATCGCGGCGTTTCTGTCGTGGGCTTCAATGAAGATAAGCCAGGCTACCAATCCGCCTCAGGCGGGCGCACAGGCGCAGGTCAGCATGAAGACCATGAACCTCATGATGCCCATCATGTCGATATGGATCTGCTTTATCATGCCCGCTGCCCTCGGCGTTTACTGGATAGCGAACAGCTGCTTCGGCATCGTGCGTGATGTTGTGCTCACAAAGCACTATAAGCGTAAGCTCGACATAGAGGACGCGGAGCGTATCGCCGCTCAGAAAGCAAAAGAAGAGGAAATGGCGCGCCGCCGTGAGGAGACCGAGCAGCTCCGCGCGGAGGGAGCCACCACCCGCAACAGCAATACCAGCAAGAAAAAAATGCAGGCTCAGCAGAAGCAGATGGACGACGAGCGCCGTGCCGCCGCCGAAAGGGCAGAGCGCGATGCGAAACGCGCGCAGCTCGGCATCGAAACGCCTGAAAATCCCTCGCAGGTCGGCAAGCGCCGCTATGCAAGGGGCAGAGCCTATGATCCCAACCGCTATGCAGACGAGATGAAAAAGGCGGCTGCTCCGGCGGCAGAGGGGCCTGAACAGTCACAGGAGAATACTGAAACATGATAAAGTCTTTGGAAACCACAGGCCGCACCGAGGATGAAGCCATTGCTGCCGCCCTCAAGGAGCTCGGACTGGAGCGCGACGATGTGTCACTGACCATCGTTGAGCGCGCAAGATCCGGATTCCTGGGCATAGGCGCTTCTCCCGCCGTGGTGCGTGTTGAGTATGAAGTTCCCGATGAGCCCGAGGAAAAGGTCGAGGCAAAGCCCGCCGAGACTGCCGCACCCGCCAAGGCGGAGCCCGTGCAGGACGAGGACGGCGAGTTCGCCGCGATCAGGGCCTTCCTCACCGGACTTCTTGAGCGCATGGGAACTCGGGCGGATATCAGCATTACCCGCCGCGACGCAAAAAACATTGCAGTTGAGCTCTCCGGCGCAGGAATGGGTGCAGTCATCGGCCGCCGCGGCGAAACGCTCGACGCGATACAGCATCTTACAAACTATGTCGTCAACCGCGGCAACGACAAGCATATGCACATATGCGTCGATGCCGAGAGCTACCGTGCAAAGCGCGAGGAGTCCCTCGTCCGCCTTGCCGAGAAGATGGCGGCAAAGGTCATAAAGTACAAGCGCAGCATGGCGCTTGAACCGATGAACAGCTATGAGCGCCATATCATTCATGCGGCGCTTCAGAATTATGAGGGCGTGACGACCAGCTCAACCGGTACCGAGCCTAACCGCCGCGTCGTCGTGTCCTACGACCGCCCGCAGAACACCGGCAATAAGCCGCAGAGCCGTGAGTGGGCATAAAGCTACCGCATATTGGAGGAATTAACAATGATACTTGAAAAGGTCAAAGACATTCTTGCACAGCAGTTTGAAGTATCCGCCGACAGCATTTCCGCCGACACCAATATCGTCGACGATCTCGGCGCAGATTCGCTCGATGTCGTTGAGCTCATCATGTCCGTAGAGGACGAGTTCGGCGTACAGATCTCCGATGAGGATGCAGCCCAGCTCGCCACCGTCGGCAGGATTGTTGAGTACATCGAGGCAAAACAGTAAAGTAAACGGAATCGAAAAAACCGCCCCTCGGGGCGGTTTTTTCATATCATGAATTTTCTTCTCTGTTTTCCACCGGACTCAGGAGCTTTTTCAGAAGCCTGCCGAGCTCAGCAGCGTCCTCAAGAGACAGCTCGACACAGGCAGCCAGCCTGCGCGGGATCGTGACCGTCCGGTCCGGGAGCTGCTCATAATTTTGATAGTTACTTGTCTGATATCGTGTGCCGGGATATAATGGAGAAAAACAAAAAAGGGGATAGTGTCATGTATCAGAGAAAGCTTGAAAGGGACATACGCTGCCCGCTTGAATACGGCATGGAGATATTCGGCGGAAAGTGGAACTCGCGCATCATCTGCGTGCTGTCGGCGCTCGGCACCCTGCGCTACGGTGAGCTGCGCCGGGAGATG
The DNA here is from genome assembly GCA_963632825.1 of Escherichia coli. GTDB lineage: Bacteria > Bacillota > Clostridia > Oscillospirales > Oscillospiraceae > F23-B02. The sequence continues at coordinate 9,805 of CAVGWF010000023.1, forward strand.
GGGAATATAACCGATGCGGTGCTGGCCTCCACGCTCAAGGGACTGATATCAAACGGCGTCATAGAGCGCAGGTCTTATGACGAGATACCGCCGAGAGTGGAATACTCGCTTACGGAAAAGGGCGCGTCGGTCGTGCCGATACTCCGGAGCATATGCAGCTGGGCGGGCATGTTTTACAAGGACGAGGGGGATGTGCCCATGATCCAGTGCCGGAAATGCGATCACAGCGGCTGAGAAGGCCCGGCACCGTTTCACGGGTTCATTCGCCGCACTCGCGGTAGCCGTTGGGATTGAGACTCTGCCAGTGCCACGAGTCGCGGCACATATCCTCAAGGTCAAATTTCGCTGCCCAGCCGAGCTCGCGGCGGCTTTTATCCGGCGAGCAGTAGCATACGGCGACATCGCCCGCGCGTCTGCCTATGATCTTATAGGGAACACTCAGACCGTTTGCCTTTTCAAAGGCGTGCACCATATCGAGAACGCTGTAGCCGGTGCCGGTGCCGAGGTTGAATACGAGCTCGCCCGGATGCTCCGCCATGTAAGCTATCGCGGCAACATGGCCCTTTGCAAGATCAACGACATGGATGTAATCGCGCACACCGGTACCGTCTGGCGTGTCGTAATCGTCGCCGAAAACGCGCAGATACGGGAATTTGCCTATGGCGGTCTGCGAAATATACGGCATGAGGTTATTGGGAATGCCCTTTGGATCCTCGCCGATGAGACCGCTCGGGTGGGCGCCTACGGGGTTGAAATACCGCAGCAGCGCGACGCTCCAGCTGCTGTCCGCCTTGGCGTAGTCGCGCAGTATCTGTTCGCACATGAATTTTGTCCAGCCGTAAGGGTTTGTGCACTGTCCGGTACGGGAGGTCTCGTAAAGCGGCATGTCGTTGTCGGATGAGTATACCGTTGCCGAGGACGAGAAGATTATCTTATTGACGCCGTGATCGCGCATTGCCTCGCACAGGGTTATCGTAGAGCCGAGGTTATTGTCGTAATACTCAAGCGGCATCTCCACCGATTCGCCGACTGCCTTGAGTCCGGCAAAGTGGATAACACAGTCGATGCTGTGCCTGTCAAATATTCCGTCGAGCTTTTCGCGGTCGCGGACATCGGCTTTGTAGAATGTAAGCGCTCTGCCGGTTATCTGCACTATGCGCTCGGCGGCTTTTTCGCTGCTGTTAACGAGGTTGTCTATTACGACGACATCCATGCCCTGCTCGAGCAGCTCAACGCAGGTGTGGCTGCCGATATAGCCCATGCCGCCGGTAACTAAAACAGTCATATTTTTTCTCCTTTAAAGAAACATTGCTTTCATTCTATCCCAAACAAAACGAAAAGGCAAGTCAGTTACTTTTTTGGCATGCCGGTACGGCGCTTTAGCGCCTGTCAACATATTCTAAGAATTTCTTCACCGCACTCGGCGCGCTGCGCCTGTCGCGCAGAATAACGCCGAGCGAGCGCGTAACGGTCTTGTCCGTAGGGCGTATCTCAATGTCGTAAACTATGCGCCTGAGTATGAGCTCCGGCAGCATGCCGACGCCGAAGCCGCTCTCGACCATGGACATTATCGCATAGTCCTCCCATGTCGTGAAATGAACGCGCGGCTTGAGCCCGTTTCTTTCGAAAAGCTCCGATACATCGCGGCTCGCGGCGTTTTCCAGCAGCATGAACGGCTCGGAGCACAGGCTTGCAATAGGCACGGTGCCGAGGCGCGCAAGCTCGTGACCCTTGGGCAGAACGGCGAGGTAGCGATCCTCCTCGAGCGGGATGCAGTCAAGCTCGTCGGAGTAGATAAGATTTGTAAACGCGCAGTCCACCGTGCCCTCGTGCACCCATTGCCCCAGCTCGGCATAGCCTCCGATGGTCAGCTCGTAGTCGATGCCGGGGTAGTCGGTCTGAAACGCCCTTATGATGTTCGGCAGCCAGTGCGATGCGATGCTCGATATTGCGCCGATGCGGATGGTGCCCGAGCGCACGCCGCGCAGCTCGTCCACCTGAGCTTGCAGCAGCGAGTATTCCGAGCACAGCCGCTTTGCATACGGCAGAAGCCGCTCACCGTCGGAGGTCAGGCGTACGCCCTGTCTGCCGCGCTCCAAAAGCGACAGGCTCCACTCGTGTTCAAGGTCAGCGATCATGCGGCTGATGCCCGACTGCGAGTAGCTGAGGATCTCGGATGCACGCGTGAAGCTGCCGTATTCAACGGTCGTCACGAATGCGAGATATTTTGAAATGTTCATATCCATTTTCCACACCTCTTATATCTGGAATTGTGATAGTTAATATTACAAACATTCGCTTTTCAAATGTGTGTCCCTATGTTACAACATATCCAGCGCTTTTGCAAGGGAGAGATGGCAATGTTTTTTGTAAGCGAGCGTATGAGCACCGCGCCGGAGAGCTTTAAGAATGATGTGCAGCGTCTGGCGTATGAAGCGTTCGAGAAACTTGGGATAGACTATGAGCGGGTCGACACCGACGAGGCGATATCAATGGAAAAGTGTGCGCTCATTGACGATGGACTCGGGGCGAAAATAGTAAAGACCTTGCTGCTGTGCGACCGCAGGCAGACGGAGTTTTATCTGTTTATGACCACAGGCGGCAAGGCGTTTAAGAGCCATGACTTTTCCGCGGCACTCGGAATTTCGCGCGTATCGTTTGCGCCGAGCGAGAAGCTGGAGGAGCTGATCGGAGTCAAGGTCGGCGCGGCAACGGTGCTCGGTGCGCTGCTGCCGAGTGCACGGAGGGTACACATTGTCTTTGATAAGGATGTGCTGGCGGATGAGCTTTTTGCCTGCTCCGACGGTACTCCCACGGGCTTTGTGAAATTCAAAACGGCAGACCTTATCGGAGGCTTTCTGCCCTATACCGGTCACGACTATGCTTCAATAGACTTTTGAGCGCGGCAATATTGTGCGGAATATCAGCGCGAAGGGGCAAAACGCAATGAAAAAATATCTTATCGGACTGCTGCTGTTCGGAGCAAACGGCGTAGTCGCAAGCTTTATAGGGCTTGACAGCGGACAGATAGTGCTGCTGCGCTCGGTGCTGGGCAGCGCGCTGCTGACGGCGCTTTTCCTGCTCGGCGGCAAGCGGTTCACGGGGCTTAAGAATCGCCGCGATATGCTGCTGCTTGCGCTCTCCGGCACTGCGATGGCGGCTGACTGGCTGCTTCTTTTCGAGGCATACAAGCAGATAGGCGTGAGCCTCGGAATGCTCATAAACTACACGGGACCGGCGATAGTCATTGCGCTTTCGCCGCCGGTGCTCAAGGAAAAGCTCACCGCAAAAAAGCTTGCCGCGCTCGTTCTCGCGCTTACGGGTGCGGTGCTGATAAGCGGCAGGGCCGTCTCGGGCGGCGTCAGCGTTTCCGGCATCGTCTGTGCTGCACTGTCGGCTGCGGCATATGCGGTGATGGTGCTTTCAAATAAGCTTGTACGCGATATAAACGGAGAGGAAAACGCCGCGGTGCAGATGCTTTTCACGACCGCAGCAGTCGTCATATACATCGGCGTACGGCAGGGCTTTTCCATGAATATAGAAGGCTCCGACCTGCTGCCGATACTGCTGCTCGGCTTCGTGAACACGGGGATCGCGTGTTATCTGTATTTTTCGTCGATTGTTTCACTGCCGGCACAGACCGTAGCCGTGTGCGGATACCTTGAGCCGCTGTCGGCGGTGCTGCTCTCGGCACTCATTTTGAACGAGAGAATGAGCCCGGTGCAGGTGCTCGGCGCGGTGCTTATAGTCGGCGGAGCACTCGTAGGGGAACTGAAAATTCCCAAAAAGAGCATAAAATTGACCGTTTCCGGTCAAAAAAATTTGTGATAATCGTAAAAACATCAGAAAACCGCTTGACAAATCTGACGGACGGCGCTAATATGCCCCCGTCAGCACAAAGACGAATTTTGAAAGAAAGGCAGAAGGCATCCATGAAGAAGCTGAGCAGCAACATGATGATGTACATGTGCATGTGCCGCATGTGCATGCTTCGTCGCGCTCAGTTCGGTTCGGTGCTTTCTGAAAACTGTTTGACGGCTTAAAAGCCGGAACGCCTTTAGGATAACAAACAGCGGAAGGTTCCTTACCTTCCGCTGTTTTTTTATTTTGCCGCCTGAAAGGAGAAGTGCCGTATGAAATGGCTGAGAGAACGAATGTGTCCCCGGGACACAGAGGATATTGGTTTTGACATAACGGACCCATCAAAAATTTAAATTCAAGGAGAAAATGAAAATGAAAAAGTTTACTAAGATAATCGCATTTGCACTCGCAATAGTCCTCACCTTCAGCCTCGCAGCCTGCTCGAGCAACAGCGGCGACGACGCCGGCGACAAGGTCATAAAGATCGCAGTTCCCAACGACACCACCAACGAAGCCCGCGCACTTCTCCTGCTCCAGGAGGCCGGCATCATCAAGCTCAAGGACGGCGCAGGCATCACCGCAACCAAAAACGACATCGTCGAGAACCCGTACAATGTCGAGATCGTTGAGGCCGAGGCCGCCGCGATCCCCCAGCTCCTGCCCGATGTTGACTATGCGGTCATCAACAGCAACTATGCAATAAACGCAGGTCTCAACCCCGTTAAGGATTCCCTGTTCAAGGAGGGCTCCTCCTCTGCATACAGCAACATTCTCGCAGTTAAAGAGGGCAACGAAAACACCGATGCCGTCAAGGCGCTCAAGGCAGCCCTCGAGAGCAAGCAGGTAGCCGATTTCATCGAGGAGAAGTACGAAGGCTCCGTCGTCTCCGTAGTCGACAGCCTCACCGACGGCTACGACAGCTCCGTTGACTATGCAGCTCTCGCAGGCACCACCATTACCGTTGCGGCATCCGTAACTCCTCACGCCGAGATACTTGAGGTCGCAAAGGAGATCCTCGCCGAGAAGGATATCACTCTCGAGATCCAGACCTACAGCGATTATGTAGTTCCCAACAATGTTGTCGAAGACGGCACCGTTCTCGCAAACTACTTCCAGCACACCCCCTACCTCGATGACTTCAATGCCGAAAACGGCACCCACATCGTCTCCGTGGCAGCCATCCATGTCGAGCCCATGGGTCTGTACGGCGGTACCCAGACTACTCTGGACGCCGTAAGCGGCAAGTAAGGCAAACACAAAAAGGGGAGACGCAAATTGATAGAACTTAAGAATGTAAGCAAGACCTTCGACTCCGGAACGGGAGAGGTGGACGCACTCAAAAACGTCTCCCTGAGTATTCAGGATGGGGACATATACGGCATAATCGGCATGTCCGGTGCGGGTAAGAGCACGCTCGTCCGCTGCATAAACCTGTTGGAAAAGCCGACGAGCGGCGAGATAATAGTTAACGGCGAGCGGCTCGATACCATGAGCCCGGCGCAGCTTCGCGAGGCGCGGCGCAGCATAACGATGATATTCCAGCACTTTAACCTGCTCATGCAGCGCACCTGCCTTAAGAATGTGTGCTTCCCGATGGAGCTTGCCGGAGTAAAGAAGGCCGATGCGGTAAAAAGAGCCAAGGAGCTTCTTGAGCTCGTCGGACTGCCGGATAAGGCAAATGCCTACCCCGCACAGCTTTCCGGAGGTCAGCAGCAGCGCGTGGCGATAGCCCGCGCACTTGCAACGGACCCCAAGGTGCTGCTCTGCGACGAGGCCACAAGCGCCCTTGACCCGAAAACAACGCACCAGATACTCGAGCTCATAAAGGATATAAACCGGAAGCTCGGCATAACCGTTGTTATAATCACTCATCAGATGAGCGTCGTAAAAGAGGTGTGCAGCCATGTTGCCATTCTCGATGACGGCATGGTCGCGGAGGAGGGACTGGTCGCCGCGGTATTTGCCGCCCCCAGGTCCGCAGCGGGACGCAGACTCGTATTTCCCGGCGGCGTTGACGAAATGGTCTCCGACCCCAAGGCAGAGCGCCGCGTCAGGCTCATCTTCCGCGACAGCCGGACGACCGCGATACCGCTCGTTGCGCGTTTGGCGTCGGAGGAGAGCATATTCTGCAATGTTATTTCTGCCTCGACGCAGAAGCTGTCCGAGGAGGTCTACGGCAGCCTGCTCATAGGCATCCCGAGCGCGCAGTATGAGCGCGCGCTGAAGTTCATTTCATCCGTTGCAAATGTCACGGCAGAGGAGGTAGACGGCAATGTACAGTGATCTTTTTTCGGAGACCTCAATACAGGGACTTCTCGATATCCTGCCGACCTTCCCGACCGCGCTGTGGGAGACCTTTTATGTCACGGTCTTAAGCACCGCACTTTCTCTCGTTATCGGACTGCCGCTCGGCGTGCTGCTTGTCGCCGGTGAAAAGGACGGTGTTCTGCCGCTGCCGGGCTGGCTCATGCGGCTGCTGAATGTTGTAATAAACCTCCTGCGCTCGATACCCTTCCTCATATTAATGATCATGGTTCTTCCTGTTTCCCGAGCGCTCATAGGCACTGCCGTCGGCACGACGGCAACCATCGTCCCGCTGGTGGCGGCGGCATTTCCGTTTGTCGCAAGGCTCGTTGAGAGCAGCCTTCGGGAGCTTGACGGAAACATCATTGAAGCCGCGCAGAGCATGGGCGCGTCGCCCCTGCAAATAATCTGCAAGGTCATGATCCCCGAGAGCGTGCCCTCACTGATACAGAATATCACCATCGCCCTGACCACCATCCTCAGCTATTCGGCGATGAGCGGCATCATCGGCGGCGGCGGACTCGGCAAGATCGCCATAGACTACGGCTACTACCGCTACAAGTATCTCATTATGGTAGTCGCCGTTATCCTGCTCATCGTCCTCGTGCAGCTTTTCCAGAGTCTCGGAACATATCTTGCGCGGCGCAGCGATAAGCGCCTGAAATAGTCCGTTAAATTCCGTTAAATCATATAATGTATTGAAGGCACTCTGCGGATAACTCTCTGCGGAGTGCCTTCGTATTTGTTAAATGTGGTAAAATTATCAATCTTTTTGCCGTGAAACTGTTGAATATGCTCAATCGCGGTGTTAGAATGTTCATGGAATTTGACCCTTTAAATATATATGATATGAAAGGAAGCTCGTCAATGAAATTTTCAAGCAAGATCGAAAAGTGCGGTCTTTCCCCGATGAGAAAGTTTGCACCCTACGCCGCAGAAGCGGTGAAAAAAGGCAAGAAGGTATATCACCTGAACATCGGTCAGCCCGATATTGCCACACCCGAAGCGTATTTTGAGGCGGTAAAAAACTTCTCCCAGCCCGTGCTGGCATATGCCCCGTCCGACGGTGTTCCTGAAATGCTCAATGCGATAGTCAACTACTACGGCAAGATCGGCGCTCCCATAACCGACAAGCAGGTGCTCATAACCACCGGCGGCTCCGAGGCATTGCAGATAGCTCTCTCCTGCATTCTCGACGAGGGCGACGAGATAATCGTCCCCGAACCGTTTTACCCCAACTATTCGACCTTCGTAACGCTCACCGGCGCCACCATCCGCCCCGTCACCACCAAGCCCGAAGAGGGCTATAAGTTCGCGGTGCGCGAGCGTATCGAGGCATGCATCAACGAGCACACCCGCGCAATAATGTTCACAAACCCCGGCAACCCCACCGGCACCATCCTCACCGAGGATGAGCTCAGGCTCATGGCCGACATAGCCAAGGAGCACGATCTGTTTATTATCGGCGACGAGGTCTACCGCGAGTTCGTTTACGGCGGCGAGAAGCTCATGAGCCTTCTGCAGCTTGAGGGCTATGAGGACAATGTCGTTGTTGTCGATTCCGTTTCCAAGCGCTTCTCCGCCTGCGGCGCGCGTATCGGCTGCGTCATAACAAGAAACAAGGAGCTCTACAACAATGCGATGAAGTGGTGCCAGGGCCGTCTGTGTGCATCGACCATAGATCAGGTCGCATCCGCCGCTCTCTATACCGTGGGACCCGAGTATTTCGATGCCGTCCGCAAGGAATACTGCGCCCGCAAGGACACCCTCGTTGAGGGACTTAAGAAGATCCCCGGCGTTGTATATTCCGAGCCCAAGGGTGCGTTCTATGTCATGGCAGCTCTGCCCGTTGACGATGCAGAGAAGTTCCAGATATGGATGCTTGAGGAATTTGAAGATAACGGAGATACGCTTATGTTCACTCCCGCCGAGAGCTTTTATAAGACCCCGCACACCGGTGTTAATGAGATCCGCATGGCGTATGTCATAAACGAAAAGGACATCACCCGCTGCATGGAGCTGCTCAAAAAGGGCATTGAGGCATATAACGCCAGATAATTTGAATGATGAAAAACCACTCTCCGCCGGAGAGTGGTTTTTTTGTCATTACCTTATTATTAATAGTATACCTCGTACAGGAAAAGCCCGCACGCGGGCGCGGTATGACCTGCATTTTCACGGCAGCGCGAGTCGAGCGCGGCGGCAACCCCGGCAGCCGTTAAGCGGTGTGCACCGACATCTATGAGAGTTCCGACGATTATACGCACCATGTTGTACAGAAATCCGTTTCCGGATACGAAAAATTCGATGCCCGGACCTGCGCACTCGATGCGAATTTCATCCACCCGCCTCACGGCGGATTTTTTCATGCGCTTATTCGAGCAGAACGCGGAAAAATCATGCGTACCGAGCAGCACTGCGGCGGCGTCCTCCATGGCGCCGATGTCCAGCTCCTCATTTATATGGTAAACAAATCTGCGCTCGAACACATTCTGCACGGGACTGTTGTAAACACGGTAGAGATATGTTTTGCCTGTGCACGAAAGCCTTGCGTGGAAGCGGTCGGGAGCGTCGGAGAGGGTGAGCGCCGCAATGTCCTCGGGCAGCACCGCACGCAGCCTTTTCAGGATCTCCCCGGCCGGCATATCCGAGCTTGTCCGGAAGGATGCCACCTGCCTTCTGGCATGGGCTCCGGCGTCGGTGCGCCCGGAGCCGTTTACATCGACGGGATGACCGAGTATGCGCGAAAGCGCCGTTTCGAGCTTTTGCTGTATCGTGTTTTCGGTGTTGCCCTGCTTCTGCCAGCCGCGGTAGCGCGTGCCGTCGTAGCTTAAAGTCAGCTTATAATTTTTCATAGCGTGAGCCTGTATTTCCTCAGCATGTATGCAGGGAAGTAGGACTGCTTTGCCTGCCGCAGCCCCTCATCGCCGACATCATCCTCGCGGTTTATGTATTTAATGCCGCAGCTCTCCAGCTCCGTGCGGGAAAACAGCATGTTTATCATCTGAAACGCGCCCTTATACCCGCGCATCGCTTTCTCAATGTGAACTATAAGCGTGTCGCCGCGCACCTCGCCGATGCAGAAGGCGGCGACATCGTCGCCGCAGCGCAGCTCGTAGCCGGTGCAGCCGTAGGCCGCAAAATCCTCGAGCACCTCGCGGGTGTGCTCGTTTTCATATGCCGCCAGCTCGGAAGCCGGTGTGTCCGACCAGCCGTGACGGCAGCATTCGGCGATGCATTTGGCATTTTCCGATGTTATCGGAACGAGCCGGTAGTCGGGATACAGCTTTTCAAACTGATGGATGAGGTTGCGCTTCTTGCTGTATTTTTTTCCGGCGAGAAATGCCAGATCCTCGGCGTTATATACATAGTCGGCAATGTCCGGCTCCTCGGCGGCATCAAAGGAAAAGCTCTGCCTGAGCTCACCGAGAGCGTCCTCCGGCACGAGGCTGAGCGACAGCGGCGCTGGCGTGAGCGCCTGAAGAAGCTTTATGTTTTCGATGAGCGAGCCTTCGCCGAGCGGGAGCAGATAGTCATATTCCGCACCCTCAAAGCGGGACCTCTCGCGCATGAACAGGGTCCCGTCCTCAACGGCGTATTCGTAGCCGAAGCGGTCGGCCCACATGAAAACGCCCAGCACCGAAAAATCGCACGAGCGGTACTGTGCCTGAAGATAGGGCTTCAGTATATTTACATCGTCTAACGCTATCCTTCTAAAATCCAAGCAGATCTCCTCTTCGCCAAGTGATGCGGTCATTATAACATACCGTTTGTGAAAATAACAAGAGCTGACGGCAGTGCAAAAACTCAATAAAAGACATAAAAAGCCATGCCGCAGGGCTTTTTTTATTCATAATTATGTGTTACAATGCAATCTGTAGAACTATCCTTACAAATGAAAGGCAGTAGAAATGGGTTTTTTTAATAAGCTTTTCGGCAGCCACACTGACCGCGAATTGAAGAAGATATATCCTATCGCCGATAAGATCGAGGCACTCGAGCCTCAGATGCAGGCACTCTCGGACGATGAGCTCCGTGCAAAGACCGCCGAGTTTCAGGAGAGATACGACGGCGGCGAGGATCTCGACTCCCTGCTTCCGGAGGCATTTGCCGCAGTAAGGGAGGCGGCTTGGCGTGTTCTCGGCATGAAGCCGTTCAGAGTTCAGCTTATAGGCGGCATCGTCCTCCATCAGGGACGCATCGCCGAGATGAAGACCGGTGAAGGCAAGACCCTTGTCGCGGTAATGCCGGCGTATCTCAACGCCATAACCGGCGACGGTGTGCATATAGTCACCGTCAATGACTACCTTGCCAGACGCGACAGCGAGTGGATGGGCAAGGTGCACAGATTTATGGGGCTGAGCGTCGGGCTTATCGTGCACGGGCTGAGCAACGAGGAACGCAAGCAGGCGTATGATGCCGATATAACCTACGGCACGAATAATGAGATGGGCTTTGACTATCTGCGCGATAACATGGCGATATACAAGGAAAGCCGTGTGCAGCGCGGTCACGCGTTTGCCATCGTTGACGAGGTGGACTCCATACTCATCGACGAGGCAAGAACGCCGCTTATCATCTCCGGTCAGGGTGATGAGAGCACCGACCTTTACCGTCAGGCAAACGACTTCGTTGCGGGACTGAAAAAGAAGGTCTATGCCTCCACCGATTCCAAGGAGGAGGAGGACGAAAACATCGACGCCGACTACATCGTCGATGAAAAGGCGCGCACCGCAACGCTTACCGCACGCGGCATCGCAAAGGCCGAGCGGGCATTTAATCTTGAAAACTATGCCGATATCGAAAACTCGACTCTCACGCACCATATAAATCAGGCGCTGCGTGCGCACGGCATCATGAAGCGCGACATAGACTATGTCGTGAAGGACGGCGAGGTGCTCATCGTTGACGAGTTCACAGGACGCATTATGCTCGGCAGACGCTACAGCGAGGGCCTGCATCAGGCGATCGAGGCCAAGGAGCGCGTCGATGTTCAGCGCGAGAACAAGACCCTTGCTACGATAACCTTCCAGAACTATTTCAGACTTTACGATAAGCTCTCCGGCATGACCGGCACCGCCGTCACCGAGGAGGAGGAGTTTGCATCCATCTACAAGCTCGATATAGTCGAGATACCTACGAATAAGCCCGTTGCGAGGAAGGACTGGCCCGATGTCGTCTACAAGACCGAGGCCGGTAAGGACCGCGCGATAATCGAGCAGATAATGGAGTGCCATGAAAAGGGTCAGCCCGTGCTGGTGGGTACGATATCCATCGAAAAGAGCGAATACCTTTCAAAGCTTTTGAAGGCACGCGGAATAAAGCACAATGTCCTCAACGCAAAGCACCACGAGAAGGAAGCGGAGATCGTCGCTCAGGCCGGCAAGCTCGGCGCCGTTACCATCGCGACCAACATGGCAGGCCGAGGCACCGACATAATGCTCGGCGGCAATGCGGAGTATCTTGCGAAAAACGACCTGCGCAAGGCGGGCTTTGAGGAAAATGTAATAGCCGAGGCCACGGGCTATGCCGAGACCGACGACGAGGAGATACTGCGCGCCCGCAAGCTGTTTGCGGAAAAGATGCAGGAGCACAAGGCCGTGTGCAGCGAGGAGGCGGAAAAGGTAAGAGAGGTCGGCGGGCTTTTCATCCTCGGTACCGAGCGCCACGAGTCGAGACGAATAGATAATCAGCTGCGCGGCCGTGCCGGCCGTCAGGGCGACCCCGGTGAGAGCCGGTTCTATATAGCGATGACCGATGATGTCATGCGTCTGTTCGGCTCGGAGAGAATGACCAATATGATGGAGACCCTCGGCGTTGACGAGGACACTCCGCTTGACCACAAAATGCTCTCCGGCGCTATCGAACAGGCTCAGAAAACCGTTGAGAGCCGCAACTTCCAGACCCGTAAGAGCGTTCTTGAGTACGACGACGTTATGAACCAGCAGCGCAACATCATCTATGACGAGCGCCGCAAGGTGCTTGACGGCGAGGATCTGCGCGGCAGCATAGACAAGATGATCTCCGAGTTTATCTCCACCACCGTAAACGACGCCCTGCACGGCGGCACAGCAGAGAATCAGGAGCATTTAAACGAGGTCACTGCACCGTTCGAGAAGCTGTTCCTGCCAAAGGGCGCAATAAAATTCGAGGATCTCAAGGGTGCAAAGGCTCAGCAGATAACGGACAGGATATACGACATAGCAAAGCAGGTCTACGCAAAGCGCGAGGAGGAGTTCGGCACGGGCCCCGACGGGCAGCCGTTAATGCGCGAGTTAGAGCGCATTGTCATGCTTCGCGTTGTCGATGAGTACTGGATGGATCACATCGACGCAATGGCGGAGCTCAAGCGCGGCATCGGTCTGCGCGGCTACGGCAATGTCAAGCCCATCGACGCGTATAAGCGCGAGGGCTATGATATGTTCGAGGCAATGATAAACGGTATCCGCGAGGAGACGGTGCGCCGCCTGTTCACCATTCGCGTGCGCAAGGAGCAGACTCTTGAGCGCAAGGCGGTGGCAAAGAATATGGCAGCCAATGTCGGCGGCGAGGTGCAGAAGAAAAAGCCCGTGAAGAAGGCTCCCAAGCCCGGGCGCAATGATCCCTGCCCCTGCGGGAAAATGAAGGCTGACGGCTCGCGCAGACTCAAATACAAGGAGTGCTGCGGCAGAAACGGTTGATGAGGAAGCACAATGGCGTTCACTGAAAACAGGCAGCACGGCTGCGTATACATGACATCGGACAAAATAAGCGCAAGGCACATGTTCACAACGCGCATAGGCGGCGTGAGCAGGGGCGTTTTCGCATCGTGGAACCTCGGCATAAACCGAGGCGACGATGAAGCGGCCGTGCGCGAAAATTACAGGCTTGCAGGTGAGATCATGGGCTGCGGCGAAAATGATTTCGTTGTCACGAGGCAGGTGCACGGACGCCTCGTACACCTCGCCCGGGATACCGACCGCTATACCGTCGGCGGCGATAAGCGCATAGAGTGCGATGGGCTTGTGACTGATATCAAGGGCCTTCCGATAATGATATATATCGCCGACTGCGTGCCGGTGCTGATGCACGATCCCGAGGCGGGTGTTATCGCGGCGGTGCACTGCGGCTGGAAAAGCAGCGTGCAGGATATTCTCGGTGCGGCGGCGGAGAAAATGCGCTCGCTCGGCGCAAAGCCGGAGAACATCCGCGCAGCCATAGGCGCGAGCATAGGCAAATGCTGCTTTGAGTGCGGCGGCGATGTGCCCGAGGCGGTGGAAAAATATCTCGGCGGCGACACCGAGGGATTGTTTGAAAAAAAGGAAAACGGCAAGGTCCATGTCGACCTGCGCGGCGCGAACGCGAGAAGGCTCGTGCAGCTCGGTGTTCCGCCGGAAAATGTGGATGTTTCCGGCGAATGTACGATGTGCCTGCCGGAGAAATACTGGTCGCACCGGAAAACCGACGGGGTGCGCGGAAGTATGGCGGCAGCGATAATGCTTTGAGGTGTGCGTATGTCTAAAATGAAAAGAGCTCTGGCGCTGCTTCTGGCGCTGCTGACGGCGCTTTCGGCAGCGGCCTGCGGCACTGCCGACGATGACGCTGACGATTATATAAAGGGCAATAACCCCGGCGAGGAGCTGGGGCAGACCGCTGCCGCGGATGATATATTTTCGCTCAACTGCAATAAAAGCTACAGCATGAATCCTCTCGTTGCAACGAACACGAATAATCAGCTCGTGTGTGCGTTCGTTTACGAAAATATGGTAGAGGTCGATAACAGCTTTGAGGTCAGCCCCAATGTCATAACCGAGTGGGAGACCACCGACGGCGGTTCACGCTGGGTGTTTAAGGTCGCCTCGGGAAAAACATTTCACGACGGTCAGGCGCTCACGGCAACGGATGTGTCCTACTCTCTCCAGTGCGCCATGCGCTCGGACAGATTCAAGGCACGCCTGAGCTATGTCGGCGGCTGCTCGGCCCAGGATTCCGAAACCCTCGTGGTCAACCTTACAAAGAAAAATATGCAGTTTTACAAGCTGCTGACCATACCGGTCATTCAGTACGGGACATATGAGCAGGCATATCCCGGCGGCTCGGGACCCTATGCGTATGCCGATGATTACAACAGCCTGAAGGTGTACGAAAAGTATCAGAACTCGGCTACGCTGCCGCTCAAAACGATATACCTCAAGGAGTATGTCGGCACGGAGGAGACCATATCCGCGTTTGCCGACTCGCTCATTGACCTTATCCTTAACGACCCGAGTGCGAACACGAATATCGGCTACGGAAATGCCAACGAGATCCGCGGCTATAACACTACCAATATGCACTACATCGCGTTTAACTCATACAGTGCAAATTTCTCGAACGAGTTTATCCGCTTTGCGATGAACTATGCGTTTGACCGCGATTACATAGTCACGCAGCTCGGCAGCTATGCGCTTGCATCAACGCTGCCGGTCAGTCCCGCGAGCAGCCTGTATAACGAAAGCTATGCAAATCAGTTCCGTTATGACCTCAATAAGGTGCAGGAGATATTCTCGAATGCCGGCATGAAGGACTACGACGGAGACGGCTATCTTGAAATTAAAAACGGAGAAACGCTGACGGAGATAAATATCAATTTCCTTGTTTACAGCGGAAGCACCGTCAAGGTCAATGCCGCAAAAAAGTTTGCGGAGGATATGAAATCGGTCGGACTTCAGGTAACGGTCAATAAGCAGGATTGGGACAGCTACCGCAAGCTCGTTGAGGCGGGTAATTACGATATGTACTATGCCGAGGTGCGCTTAAATTCCGATTTTGACCCCAGCAAGATCCTGTTTACCTCCGCAGCGCTTAATTACGGACAGTTCAGCGACTCAAAGCTTGAGGAGGTTGTGAGCCTGTACCTCGAGGCCGACGATTCCGGACGCAAGGAGGCCTGTGACAATATGTGTGCCTACATTATAAATAAGGCATACATTGTTCCGCTCTGCTTTGAAAAGCATCAGCTTATAAGCCACCGCGGAGTCATCGAGGGGATAAAGGCCAGCGAGAATAACCCCGTGGGCAATCTTCCAAACTGGACGGTCAAAATAGAGAATGTAAAAACGCCCGAAACAACGGAATAAATATGAAATGGAGAGATGTCAGATGACAGACAAGGAGCTTTTGGCGATCGCGAGAGAGGCGTCCGGCAGGGCATATGTCCCGTATTCAAAATTTGCCGTGGGTGCGGCGCTTGAATGCAGGGGCGGCAGAGTGTTTACCGGATGCAATGTGGAAAATGCCGCGCTGGGCGACACCATCTGCGCCGAGCGCACGGCCTGCGTAAAGGCAATAAGCGAGGGGTATCGGGATTTCGTGCGGCTTGCCATTTATGCCGAGAGCCAGAACTACTGCATGCCCTGCGGCTCGTGCCGCCAGTTTCTTTCGGAGTTCAACAACGGTGAGCTCGAGGTGCTTTGCTGCAAGGCCGACGGCAGATATGTAAGCTATCGGCTCAAGGAGCTGATACCCTACACATTCAATTATTAGAATGGAGCTTGAACAACTGCGCGCCTTCGTCGCCGTGGCGGAGGAAAAGAGCTTCACAAAGGCGGGGGAGCGGCTTTATATGAGCCACTCCACAATGTCCCGTGCCGTTTCCGCACTGGAAACGGAGTTTTCGGTGTGCCTTGTCAGCCGTGATAACCATGTCGCCGGACTCACGCCCGACGGCGAAAGACTCTATAAAATGGCACTTGAGCTGCTCGATATGGCGCGGAGGATAGAGGATGCAATGAAATAGCAAAAAACTTCTCAAATTTTCCGCAAAAATCACAAAACTCCCTCTTGACACCAAGGGGGAGTTTTGGTATCCTATTAAAGCGCCTGTGCGTTGCTGACGGGCGTATTATGCGATGAAGCGGGAGATTGCTCGCAGAGCGAGGTAACTTCCGTGGAGTATGTCCGGTACCGATGCCATTTCGGTACATAATCGGGCGGCTGAAGCGTACTGCACATGGTGTATATCACCTGTACGGTATCAGACCGGCTGAAAGGCCGGTTTGTTTTTCGGGCAGGGTTTGATACACATGGATGAGTGTGCAAATTTGCTTCATCCGTACGGGACACTGAGGCGCATCCCAATGAGCGCCGAAAAAACTGTACGAAAAAGGAGAAAAAGCAATGGCAAAGCAGAACATGATCCGCATCAGACTCAAGGCTTACGATCATCAGCTGATCGACAAGGC
>CAVGWF010000024.1:0-8894 GCA_963632825.1 Escherichia coli
CGGCAACGCTGGAGGAAAAGCGCCGTCTGCTGCGGACCATCGTCAAAAAAGTGGTCTGGGACGGCAAAAATGCCTATGTGTACCTCTTTGCAGAGGATGGAGAGGCGGATTTGCCGCCCGTAGAGCAACCTATGTATCCGTCAGGAGAGGATAGCGAATGAAATACTTATGTATTTCAGAAGTCAAAAGAAATCTATTGGAGATGTGAGCCTTTCCGATGTGCTGGAAACTGATGGAGATGGCAATAATCTCTCGTTTATGGATGTTTTGGCGCAGGATGATGAAATGAGTGATCGTATCGGCAATATGGAGCTGTGCGGCAAGCTCAGAGAGATAGTAAAAACCTCGCTCAGCAAGAGGGAGGGGAGAATAATCATGCTGCGCTATGGATTGGTCGGTAAGCCGCCAATGACCCAACGGGAAACGGCTGAAGAATGCGGCATAAGCCGATCGTATGTAAGCAGGATAGAAAAAAAGGCGCTGGAGAAGCTTAAAAACGCTATGAGCGACGATGAGCCGACCGCATAAGGCACTTGTATAAAGGCTTGCAGTATGGTACAATACCACAGAATACCGGGAGGTGAGTCTATGCGGGTCAAAAAAACAGTGTGGACATTTTTCATGCTTATAATGGCAGCAACACTCGTTTTGATAGTTAATTCTCGTATGCAGCTCACTTCCGAAGTGATAGTGGGCTCGTCGGATCAGGTATTTGTGAAAACGAACGATCTTGATGACCCGATGAAGGACTATGAGAAAGCTGACGATTCAGCCAATGACAAGTATGCAGACTTAAGCTTTCCTAACATAACCATAAGCGATTGGCAGTATATACTCATAAATAAGGATAATAAGCTCAGATCCTATGCTCCCGATGTAAAGCAGATAGGTTCGAGTGGGATATATTTTGATAAGCGTGCAGTAAAAAACCTTAACGAGCTGCTAAACGCCGCGAAAGAAGCCGGGTTTAACCCATATATAAGTGCGGGATATGTATCATTTGCAAGTCAGCAGCAAATGTTCAATGAAAAAGCATCCGAGCTTTCGCAGAATGGTGCGTATACATATGAGGAAGCGCAGACGCTGGCAGAAGAAATAATTGCAAAGCCAGGTACGAGTGATCATCAGACCGGTCTCGCCGTAGACATTATGGATCAGCAGTATGAGGTTTTGGATTACTCAAAAATGAATGCCGAGTTTTTTGCGTGGCTCGATGCAAACTGTGCGCAGTATGGCTTTATAAAGCGTTACCCGAGCGGCAAAGAAAGCATTACCGGATGGGATGAGCCATGGCATTACCGCTATGTCGGTAAGGAAGCTGCCGAATTCATAACCCAAAACGGGCTCAGCCTTGAGGAATTTATAGCACACTATAGCTGACTGGCGGACACAAACAACAAATTGTGCTGCTGAATGCAAAAAATGCTTGCAATAACGACATGTAGGTGTTATTATATATCTATGTTAGTCAGTAAGTTTTCAAGAGTGGGTCACAGCCCACTCTTTTTGTTGAGCATTTTGCCGAACACAAAATCAGGAGCGAAATATGAGTAAGATCAGCGAAAAAGTTGAAGCAATTGCAAAACCCGTCGTTGAAGAAGCCGGATGCGAGCTTTGGGCGGTGGAGTATGTGAAGGAGGCCGGATCATGGTACCTCAGAGTGCTCATCGACAAGGAGGGCGGCGTAGGTATTGCCGATTGCGAGGCAATAAGCCGCAGACTTGATCCCATCCTTGATGAGGCGGATCCGATACCTGACAGCTATGTGTTTGAGGTCGGTTCTGCAGGAGCAGAGCGTGAGCTCAGACGACCTTCGGATTTTGAAAAGTTTATCGGCTCTATGGTTGAAGTCAAGCTGTATCAGGCACTAAACGGCAAGAAGTCTATGGCAGGAACTCTGGAAGCGTATGAAAACGGAAATGTAACCGTTTCAGGAACGCTTCTCAAAAAGGAACAAATAGCTCAGGTCAAGCTGCGCGCAACGATATAAAAAGAAGAGGTATATTGAAATGAACGCTGAATTTTTCTCCGCAATCGAGGATCTTGAAAAAGAAAAGGGCATTCCCAGAGACTATATGTACGATAAGATAAAGCAGGCAATGCTGGCTGCTTTCCGCCGCGATAATCCAGAGTGCGCGGATAATGTAGACATACTGCTTGACGAAGGCAGAAAGCGTATAGAGATGTATGTAGACAAGGTTGCGGTTGAGCAGGTGGAAAATCCCGCTCTGGAGATAGACATTGAGGCAGCAAAGAAGATCAGCAAGCGCGCAAAGCTTGGAGATACCATCAAAATTCCGGTAGAAACCAAGAAATTCGGCCGCATTGCGGCGCAGGCTGCAAAGCAGGTTATAATCCAGGGCATCCGCGAGGCTGAGCGCGGAATAGTCTATGAGGAGTTTACCTCAAAGGAGCATGAGATACTCACAGGTGTAGTTTCCCGCATAGAGCCTCGCACCGGCAGCGTTTCTATCCGCATCAGCTCCAACAGTGAGTACACCGAGGCAATGCTTTCGCCGAATGAAAGGATCAAGACCGAGCCACTTAAGGAGGGTGACCGTATAAAGGTCTATGTCGTTGAGGTCAGAAATGCCGCAAAGGGACCGCAGGTGCTTATAAGCCGTACCCATCCCGGACTGGTAAAGCGCCTGTTTGAGCTCGAAGTACCGGAAATATATGACGGAACGGTCGAGATAAAATCCATCGCGCGTGAGGCAGGCAGCAGGACAAAGATGGCGGTATGGTCCACCGATCCCGATGTCGACCCGATCGGTTCCTGCGTAGGGCCTAAGGGCGGTCGTGTTGCGAGCATAGTAGATGAGCTGTGCGGCGAAAAAATAGATATTATTAAGTACAGCGAAGCTCCTGAGGAATATATCGCAGCGGCGCTTGCCCCATCTGAGGTCATAAGCGTCACCATGCTTGAAGACGGCAAAAGCTGCCGTGTAGTGGTACCTGACAGCCAGCTTTCGCTCGCTATCGGCAAAGAGGGGCAGAATGCGCGCCTCGCTGCACGCTTGACCGGATACAAGATAGATATTAAGCCTGAATCCGAGGCATGAACGGAAGGAGGCAGCCGGAATGCAGAAGAAAATACCGATGAGGCAGTGTTTGGGCTGCCGAGAAATGAAGCCTAAGCGAGAACTGATACGCGTTGTTAAGGCTCCGGCGGGGGAGATAAGTCTCGACTTTATGGGAAAAAAGCCCGGCAGAGGCGCTTATGTCTGCCCAAAAACCGAGTGCTTAAAAAAGGCTGTGAAGTCAAAAGCTCTTGAGCGGGCGTTTTCCGCTCAGATCCCCGAAGCTGTTTATGAAGCTTTGTCGAAGCAGATGGAGGCTCCAAACGATGAATAAAGCACTTAGCCTGCTCGGCCTTATGCGCAAGGCAAATGCGATACGCATCGGGGAGGAGGATACGGGCACAGCCGTCAGAGAGTATGCTGCAAAGCTTGTGCTGCTTGCAGCCGATGCGTCGGAAAATGCGCAGAAGCGTGCAAAGGGGTACATGTATTCAAGTAAGGCACCGCTGATAGTGATACCGTTTACAAAGCAGGAAATATCGGAAAGCGTAGGCAAGCCGGGGTGCTCAATGGCAGCCGTATGCGACATTGGCTTTGCCGAGGCGTTTATGAACATACTTGCGGAGCTTTCGCCTTCGCAGTATGAGCAGACTGCCAGGCTCATAAGCGACAAGGCGGGAAAAAACAAGAAACGGATGATCGAAGGCTCGGAGCACCGAAACAATAAGAGGATAGGTCAGAGGAGGAATAATGCATGAGCATGATGAAATACAGAGTACACGAGGTAGCAAAGGATTTTAACACTACATCCAAGGTGATAACTCAGATATTGACCGACTATGCAACGACTCCCAAAAACCACATGCAGGTTTTGGAAAGCGATGAGCTTAATGTCATATTTGAGTATATGACTCAGCACAATCAGGTTTCGAGTATTGAGGAGGTCTTTAATGTTAAGCCGAAGACTTCCGAACCGAAGCCTTCGGAAAAGAAGGCTGAAAAGCCGGCCGCAGCCGCAGGAAAGCCCGCAGCTCCCGCTGCCGAGCAGCAGCCGGCGGTAAAAAAAGAGAAGGAGAACAAGCCTCATGTTCCCCGTCAGGTCGCGGAGAAGCGAGTTGTCGATACCCGCGGCAGCGCTGCCGTGAATATTGCGAAATACGACGAGAAGTTCGACAAGCTTGCCGGCGACAAGAGCCACAGCCGTGACCGCGACCGCAAGGGCGGAAAAGAGAGGATTGTCAATAAGGCAAAGCAGCGCCAGCAGGGTCAGGCAGCTTCCGCAAAGCGCCGTCAGGAAGAGCGCGATAAGATGCAGAAGCTCCAGCTTGAAATAGCCAAGAAGCAGCAGCTTAAGGTAATGATCCCTGATGAGATCAATGTCGGTGAGCTGGCGGCTCGGATGAAAAAGTCTGCCGGTGAGGTTATAAAGCGCCTTATAAAGCTTGGGGTTTTTGCATCCGTTTCCGATGTGGTTGATTACGACACTGCGGCACTCGTTGCAATGGAATTCGGCTGCAAGGTAGAAAAAGAAGTTGTCGTATCCGTTGAGGAGAGGCTTATCGACGACCACGAGGACAGCGCGGAGGAGCTTGTCGGAAGAGCCCCGGTTGTCGTTGTAATGGGTCATGTTGACCACGGCAAGACCTCACTGCTCGACTATATTCGCCATGCCAATGTTGCATCCGGCGAAGCCGGAGGCATAACTCAGCATATAGGTGCTTACACCGTTGAGATAAACGGAAGCCCGATAACCTTCCTTGACACTCCGGGTCATGAAGCGTTTACCTCCATGCGAGCCAGAGGCGCAATGGTAACGGATATTGCAATACTTGTTGTCGCGGCCGACGACGGTATAATGCCTCAGACGGTTGAGAGCATTAACCATGCTAAAGCGGCTGGCATTCCTCTTGTTGTTGCGATAAATAAAATGGACACCGTCGGTGCAAATCCCGAGAGAATAAAACAGCAGCTCACTGAGTACGATATCGTTCCCGAGGAGTGGGGCGGTGAAACGATAGTTTGCCCCATATCGGCCAAGACCGGTGAGGGCATTGACGCACTGCTTGAAAACCTCGTTATCCTCGCCGAGGTTCAGGAGCTCAAGGCAAATCCCAACCGCGCCGCCAAGGGCGCCGTTATTGAGGCACGGCTCGATAAGGGCCGCGGTCCTATAATGACTGTGCTTGTGCAGAACGGAACGCTCAAGCTTGGCGATATTATTATTGCAGGTACTGCCGTTGGCCGTGTCCGCACCATGATAAACGACAAGGGTGTGCGCATAAGCGAGGCAGGTCCCTCCGTGCCGGTTGAGATCTCCGGTATGTCCGAGGTCCCTAGTGCTGGCGACACATTCAATGCCGTTGACGATGAGCGCATGGCTCGTGAGCTTGTTGAAGAACGCAAGACACAGCAGAAGAATGCCGCATTCGGCACCGGCAAGAAGGTAAGCCTTGAGGATCTGTTTAGCCAGATCCAGGCGGGCGAAATGAAGAATCTTAACATCATTGTCAAGGCGGATGTTCAGGGCTCTGCCGAGGCTGTCAAATCCTCGCTTGAGAAGATCACGAACGATGAGGTCAGAGTTAAGGTCATACACAGCGGGGTCGGTGCTATCAATGAATCCGATGTTATGCTCGCTGCTACATCCGGCGCTATAATCGTCGGCTTCAATGTACGCCCCGACAATGCCGCACGCGATAGCGCTGCAAGGGCGAATGTCGATATGCGTATGTACAGAGTTATCTACGACTGTATTAACGAGATTGAGGCTGCTATGAAGGGCATGCTTGCTCCCAAGTTTGAGGAGGTCATAATCGGCCATGCCGAGGTTCGTGAGACCTACAAGGTCTCCAAGGTCGGCACCGTTACCGGCTGCTATGTGCAGGACGGAAAGATCCAGCGCGGCTGCTCCGTTCGTGTCCTCAGAGACAATGTTGTTGTACACGAGGGTGAGCTTGCGTCGCTTCGCCGCTTTAAGGATGATGTCAAGGAAGTTGCAAGCGGCTACGAGTGCGGTATGCAGGTCGAGAAATTCAACGACATCAAGGTCGGAGATATTATAGAGTGCTTCGTTATGGAGCAAATTAAGGTCTGATAAAATTGGGCGGTCTGTTTTGACCGCCCAAAGTGCAATACGGGAGGAGATAATATGCCTTCGAACAAACTGGCAAGGACTAATGACGATATTCAGCTTGTTATGAGCAAGCTGCTTCGTGAGATAAAGGATCCCCGTGTAAATCAGGGAATGATAAGCGTGACGAGGGTTGAAACGACCGGTGATATGCGCTACTGCAAGGTCTGGCTCTCGGTTATGGGGCTTCAGAACGAGAAGGAATTTAAAAAAGGTCTTAAATCGGCATCCGGTTGGATTCGCCGAGAGCTCGGCAATTCTCTCAAGCTCAGAAATACTCCGGAGCCCGTGTTTGAGCTTGACCGCAGCATTGAATACGGCGCACATATAAACGAGATAATAAACGGTCTGAACATAAGTCACGATGAGGACGAAGAATGAATATAGGGCAGTGTGTGAAATGGCTCAATGAGCACGATAATATTCTTATACTAACCCATATCCGTCCAGACGGCGATACGCTTGGCTGTGCGGCAGCACTTTGCTCGGCACTGCGCAGAATCGGAAAAAGCGCCGCCCTGTACAGCAATCCTGATATTACGCCGAAGTATATGAAGTATGTAAAGCCG
Organism: Escherichia coli; assembly: GCA_963632825.1. Classification (GTDB taxonomy): domain Bacteria; phylum Bacillota; class Clostridia; order Oscillospirales; family Oscillospiraceae; genus F23-B02. The sequence goes on from CAVGWF010000024.1 coordinate 6,720, forward strand.
TATATCTCGGATAACCTTCGGTATAACTGCACGGTGGCCGTTGATGTCGCCGAGCAGCATATGCTGCCGAGCGGATTTTCCGGCGATGTGCAGCTGTGCATTGATCACCATCCTTCAAATTCGCACTATTCCGAACAGCTTTTACTCAACGGTGCCAAGGCTTCGTGCGGAGAGATCGTATTGCAGGTAATTAAGGAGCTGTGCGGCAGCGTTGAGCCGGAGGAGGCAAGTCTGCTTTATATGGCGGTTTCGACAGACTGCGGCTGCTTCCGCTATGCAAATGTCACGGCGGAGACCTTTGCCGCCGCAAGTGAGCTGCTGTCATATGGTGCACAGGTGCAGAAGCTCAACTTTGACCTGTTTAGGCAGGTGTCGCGCGCGAGAATGATGCTTGAGGGCTCAATTTTAAGCGGTCTTAAGTACTATTTCGGCGGGAAGGTGGTCGCTGCGACCGTCACAAAACAGATGATGCTCGATGCCGGCGCAACGGAAAACGACTGCGACGATATTGCCGGAATACCCGGAAGGGTAGAAGGCTGCGTTTTAAGTCTTGTAATTAGAGAGCTTGACGGAAGGTGCAAGGTCTCTGTACGCTCACAAGAGGTGTTTGACAGCAGCGCGCTGTGCGCTGAGTTCGGCGGCGGCGGTCATAGGATGGCATCCGGCTGCACCATCGAAGCATCTCCGGAAGAAACGCTTCGAATGCTCGTTGATGCCATAGCCGAGGTATTTGGATGAACGGCATCTTCTTGGTAGATAAGCCGCAGGATTGGACAAGCCATGATGTCGTGGCAAAATTGCGCGGCGCTCTGCACGAGCGCAGAATCGGGCATTCCGGAACTCTCGACCCGCTTGCGACCGGACTTCTGGTAGTCTTTGTCGGCAGAGCGACGAGGGCCGTAGAGTTTGCGGAAGCAGACAAAAAGGTATATATTGCCGGTCTCAGGCTTGGTGTCAGTACCGACACGCAGGATATAACGGGAAACATCCTTAGGTATTCGGATACCGTACCCGCGGAAGCTGAGCTTGAAGCCGCCGTTCGGAGCTTCAAGGGTGAGACTGAGCAGATACCGCCGATGTACTCTGCCATAAAGGTCAACGGCAAAAAACTGTATGAGCTCGCCCGAAGAGGGGAGAGCGTTGAACGAAAGCCGCGCAGAATAACGGTCTCCGATATTGAGATCATCGGTAGGACAGATAAGGACTGCCTTTTGCGTATAGAATGTTCGAAGGGAACATATGTCAGGACTCTTTGCAGTGATATCGGCGATGCCCTTGGGTGCGGTGCCTGCATGAGCAGTCTGCGCAGGACTCGCGCCGGTGTATTCTCTGTCGATGATGCGCACACGGTCGCCGACATTGCCGCCGCTGCCGAGACCGGCAAAGCGGGAGAGCTTATGCTTCCTCTCGACAAGCTGTTTCCAAGCTTTGAAAGGCTGAATGTTAACGGTGACGCGGTAAAAAGGCTCAAAACGGGAAATATAATTTCGGCTTCGGCTCCGGACGGACGGTACAGAGTGTATTCGCCGGAGGATGAGTTTCTGCTCATCGGCGAGGTAAAAGGCGGTAAACTCAAAACAATAAAGAGCTTTTTTGAGGTCTGAGTATGATAAATAAAAAGAAGGCAATGGCGCTCGGCTTTTTCGACGGTATTCATATCGGTCATGCCGCGCTTATGGATATGATAAAGCTGCGTGCAGAGCAGACAGGCGCTGAGCCTGCGGTGCTTACATTTGATGTGCATCCTGATAATCTTGTTTTTAAAAAGGATGTCCCGCTTATAAACAGTGCCGAGGACAGAGCGCAGATACTTAAACGCTGCTTCGGAATTGACGATGTTGTCGTTCTGCACTTCAACCGGCAGGTCATGCATATGGACTGGATGGCGTTTGCCGATGAGCTTATCGACGAAATGAATTTATGCTGGATAGTGGTCGGACACGATTTCTGCTTTGGCTATAAGGGGCAGGGCACGGCGGATAAGCTTAAAAAGCACTGTGAGGACAGAGGCATCGGCTGTGATATAATCGCTCCCGTTTGCCGCGACGGAGTGGTCGTCAGCTCAACTCTTATTCGCCGGCTCATCGAAGAGGGAGACATCGAAAAGGCAAACGAGTATTTAGGCAGACCTCATACCCTTACGGATACCGTGCGCAGTGGGTACCACCTCGGAAC
>CAVGWF010000025.1:0-14485 GCA_963632825.1 Escherichia coli
TGGCGCGGTTAACAACGCTTTCAATTCCGGCTCCGACAATATTTTTTATCATTCGTACCGGCATAAAGCCCGCGTTGCCGACTGTGTTTCTTATGTGTGTTCTCGGATTGCCAAGCATCGAAAGATAGCGCCAGTTATTAAGTCTGTCCAGCCAATTGGATGGTATCTGGTCTGCGATGTTCTGTTCGACAGCCTCCCACGCGTCTCTTATTGCCGCGTCATCGCCGTTCTTGAGAGCATCGGCATACTCTGCAAAGAGTTCCTCATCGACTGATATATCCGGCGCTCTGTCGCCGTACTTGGCTTGTATCTCGGCGTTTATGTTATCCACTGCTTTTGCCGCGACATAAATCCGTCCCTCGGGTGAAAGCTTGTTGAGTATTCTGACTGCCTGCACCGCCTGCGCGCCGTTTTTACCAAGATTGACTATGCCGTCAAGCACATCCAGCGCTGTAGCATAATCGCCGTTCGTAACTGCGTTGTTGTAAAGGCATATGCCCATTACCATGTTGTCCTTGGAGACCTTGCCGTCCGCAACTGCGGTTTTCCAGCGTTCAAGCGCGCCTTGGTATCTGCCCGCACCGTTTTCTATCTCGTCCTCAGCCTTGTTTATAGCCTCGTTGTCGGGGTAGGCTATCCGCGAGAACCTGCCATCTGCCGCGTCCCTGAGTATTGCTTCCGACATTTCAGCCGAAGTTACGCCGCTGTTCATAACGGTGCTCGCGGTTTTGCTTGTGAGCTTACCCATAAGGTCAACCTTTGGCATTTCCTGAGCAGCTCTGCCTTGATGCTCCGCAAGGTTTCTCTGCGACTCTTCACTTATTGGATGCAGCGCGCCGTCCCCTTGCCCCTGTGCTTCGGCTACCCATTGGTCGGCGGCGGTCATTTCTCCCGTAAACCCGAGCTCTGCCGCACCGGTGCCCTTGGGGAGGTTGGACTCTTGCTGCGCAAGCAAGCTGTCACGATAAGCGTATGCCTCGTCGTAATCCATGACCGGAAGTGCGTCAAGCTGTGCCTGTGTCAGGACGGGGTAATTACCGAAGTTCTGCGCAACGCTGTCCGGGTCAAGGTCTGTCGCCATCATAAAATATATGTCCGGAGTGCCCTTGTCGGGAGTCCACCCCTCATTGGCATATTCAGCGTTGAACTGCACCCGTGCAACAGGAACGAACCCGTACTGTGCATAGAGGGTTACCAAACCTTCGCCGTAACAGTCAAGCTTTGTCCCGCCGTTGGCTATTGCCTGAGGCATCATGCTTGCCAGTGCACGACGCGGGGCTCCCTTACTCTTATTTGCAAACACTGCTTCAATGTCGCCGTCAGGCGCTATGCCGTAACCGGCAGACTCGCTGTCGTTCATGTAAATGCGCACGCCGTTCTCGGCTATTTCCTGCGCCGACTTCGGAGTTACCGCCCAGCCGTTTTGTGCGTTCGCCGCCCTTGACTCATCCAAAGCATCAGAAAACGCGGCGCTGTTTGCCGAAACATCTTTTGTTTCAACAATATCAACGCCGCGTGATCGTATCGCATTTTGAGCCTGTGCGCTTAGTACGAGTCCAGAATCGATAGGAACGCTATCAAATCCCCGTTGTCCTTGATAATCTGCATCGCGCTCCGCGTATACTCCGGATATTCCGTCACTATCCGCTTTAAGGCTTCTTCCTGAGACATTCTGCGCACCTCCGTTTATATTACTGTTACCAGTATAAACCGGTCGCGCCGCGTTGTCAATATTAACTTGTGTGCCGCCCTGCGGCGTGTTTTGCCCCGCTGTATCGCTGCGTGTGCCGGTTTTGCCGGTTACCATATCCGCGATTACCTGTGAAGCATCAACGGGCTGTGCAGTGGTCTGAGTGCTTTGCTCGCTTCCGGTTCTCTTGGCTTTTGCACTCTGTGCCGTTTCGCCTACCGCGCGCACCACCTGTCCGCCGCCGCCAACTGCGCCGAGTCCGGCTCCGATTATGCCGTCTCTGAGCATGTTGCTCCAATACTCCGGCGTGCCGTAATCCTTGTACCCCTCAGGGTCATATGTCATCGTCTTGAGTATCGGGTTGAGCACATCGGAGATCACTTCCTCGCCGCCCTCTGACACTGCGGAGAACAGCGCCGAAAGTCCCGCTCTGCCCAGCGGCGTTTTTGCCGACTGCTTTACAAGGTTTTCTACAAGATCATCGACCGCGCCCGCTCCGTACACTGTCTTGAACGGAAGCGCAACGGAGCCAATTTTCTCCGTCAGCACCTCCACCGCAGCGACACTTACGCCGTAGTTGAACTGTTCTTGTCTGCTTGCTCCGGCTTCTCTCGCCTCGCGCACGCCGCCGCCGAAAGCACGAACGCCAAGCGGCGCAAGTCCCGATCCGGTCGCCGCACCTAACAGAGCGTCACCTGCCATCTGTGTTGCCGCGCTGCCTGCATCGACTATCAGCGAGCCGACCTTGCCCGCGCCCTCCTTTGCCATTGCCCGGGATTCCTGTGATTCCTTCGCAAGAGTGTCGGATTTTTTATACGCCTCGCCGGACACCCAATTCAAGAATTTTTTCATGAAAGGCAGCGTCTCTGCTGGTTCAGCGACTGTGCCGTCCGGGCGAACATATCCGAATGCCATATCCGCTTCCGTCGGCTTGCTTTCCTCGGTCTGGTCGGTCACAAAGCCGAGTGTTTCCCAAAAGCTGCTTCCCGTGTCCTGCACGCCGCTTGCGACTGTGTTCCCGACCTTTGTTCTGCCGGTAGCGTTGCCCGGAGAGTATGTGCCGTAGGTGGCGTCTGCCGCCCATGACATATCCCACCAAGGTGCGTCCTTGGCGCTTGTGCCGTCTTTGCCGAATGTCGTACCGCCGGTATCGGCTTTCTGGCTTGCCCTTACCGCCGCCGCTGCCTCGTTATTCTCCTTGCGTACCTGCTCGTTGGTTTTTCCCGTCTTAGACTTGGACGCGCCGTAGTCACCCGCACCGAGTGCGTTTATCTGCACGGGGCTTGTCGTGCCGGAATTGTTCTTTGCCGAAGACTTTACCGGCGCAATATCCCCGCTTTGGCTTCCTGCCAGCAGCGCCGCCACGGCTGCCGGATTGTTTCGCTTAAGGACCTCGATGTTCTGAGCAACTGTCGCGTCAAGGTCTTCATTTCCGGTCGTTATGGTCGGAGTTGAAGTGCTGCTCTTCTGCGTGGTTGAGCCGCTGTTTCGCGCCTTAGGTGTCGTTGGCGAAGCACCGCCCGTCCTTATGTCATATATGAGTTTGTTAACATCAATAGCCATTTTATCCCTTTGCTGCTTTAGCTGCTCTTTCTGCTTTCGTATTCGCCTGCGCCTCGGCAAACGGCAGGTTTGCGGATGCAAGCAAGTATTCCATATCGGTTATGTCACCCTTGCGACGCATCGCGTAGAGTATTCCTTGAGCCGTTTTTAGTTCTTCCTTTGTCGGGAGCGTGGCATTGCCGCCGTTATTATCATCAATGGGGTTAGGGTCATTATTGTCATCATCAATAAAAGGGTCTGAGGTGCTACTCCCTCCACCGGAGTAGCTGCTGGCTCTGCTCGTCTGCTGCTTATAAAGGTTATACAGTGCCTCGGCTCGCGCCGCGTCATTGTCAAGCACAGCGTTCTTTACCTCCGTCTGGTAAGCCTGAGTGAGCTGCGCCTTTTGCCTGTCGTATTCAGCCTGAGCCGCGAGGCGCTGCGCCTCTATGTCGTTGAGGTTTGCCGAGCGCTGGTTGAGCAGCGCAAGGTTAGCCTGTCCCGCAGCTCCGGTATTCAAGCCGTTCGCGGCAAATGTCTCATTGAGCCTCTGGCGGGTTATCGCCGCATTGCCCGCCGCCTCCCGCTTTGCGTCATAGGCGGTGCTGTCCGTAGTCTGTTTTGCCGCATCCAAGGACGAAACATTGTTGTCATACGCGGATTTAAGCGTATTAAGAGCCGATTGCTTCTGCGAGTCGTATATCTTCTGTATGTACTGCTCGTCGGTCGTTGCCATATATACCACATCCTTTCACAACAGACGGAGCGTTATGCTCCGCCTGTTTTTTCATGCTGAGTGCCAAAATAAAAGGCTATGACCATCAGCGCCACATTGTCTACCGCATCGGCGTTTATCGTGCCTGTAACTGCGAGATATGCCCACACTGCAAGCACGATGAGCGTCACGATGGTTTTGACCTTTATCAGGTTTGCAAGGTTTTTAAGCATATGTACCTCCTAATGAAGATGATTTTTTATTTCCGTCTCAAGGTCGGCTATCCGGTGATTAGCTACCTTTATCTGTTCCTCCACCACCGGCATCCGGCGGGCAAAGTTGTTGTGCTCCCTGACTTCTCGCGTCAGCTCGTCAACCCTCGTCTGCACGACCGCCTGTGACTTGCTGTTGCTTATAAGCACGCCTATGAGCGTGAGCACGCCGGTTATAATGGCAACAATTATGCTTTCGCCCATGGGCTTACTGCACCTCCACGGTCAGCTTGAGGTTTTTCTTGAACTCTGCAAAAAGCGCGTCCTTGTCGATGCTGTTGTCGGGCAGGGCAGCGATAAGCGCCTTGCACATGCGCAAATTGATTATCATCGTTCTGAGCATGTCCTCGGTGACATCAAGTCCCGCGTCGCCGCCTCTGCCGTTAAAGCCGAGGTCAACGAGCTCCCTTGCTTCCTTCTGCGCCCACGCGGGCATTTCCTCGACTGTTTTGTACCTCACCATGTCTTCGTCCTCCATAAGTCTTTTGTTTACTTCTGCTGCTATTGCGCCGTGCCGCTCGTAAAGCCACTGCCCTGGACAGGCTTTGTTCTCATAGTCGCGGTGCACGGTCATGTTGCAGCCGTTTTTGTGATTGACGCGGTCATTTTTGTTATCAGACCACACCAATTTGTTGATACCGTTCCGGCGGCATATATCCGTCACGAGATCGAGCAGAGCCTTATATGCCGCGTCGTTCACCTTGTACGGATGCTTGTTTTCGCAAGCCACTTCTATAGTCACTGCGCGTCGGTCGTTGCCGCTGTTCGAGGTCGCCCAGCTGCGGTCTTTCTCCTCAACATAGAGCCCGACTCTGCCGTCGGGACCTATGCCGTAGTTTGCGCTTGCCTGCTTGGTCTGAAACAGCCTGCCCAGCGTTTCAACCGCCGCCTGAGCCGCTGCACAGTGTATCGTGATGGTGTCTATCGCGTGACCGTCGCGGTTGCCCCTATGAGGGCTTATCTGCGTGTATTTGACAAGCGGTGAATTTGTAAATGCCATCAGCTTAGTCCTCCTCGTGAATGATCTCAAGTCCGTAAGCCTCGGCTACTGCGTGCTCAAGCTTGCAGCCTCTGGCATTTTCCCACCCCTTGCAGAAGTACGCCGCGTGGCAGTGGCTCATATTCTCAACGGACTTTGCAAAGAACATCAGCGGACGATTTACAACGCCGCGCTCGGTGCTCTGCTCCTCGCTATACCACTCGTCGGTAAAAAGCGTGTTGACGATCTCAAAACCGCGTTCTGTAAGCGCCCTGACCGCACGCTCTCTTGTTGCCACGATCTCTTCATCGGTTTTGCCGTGCATCGGCTGCGATAACATTGCTTTTTTCATCATTCAGCCCTCCACCTTGATACAGCGGTTTTCCCACTTCTTGTAGGCATCGAAGTAGGCTTCACACTTTGCACCGTTGTAGGTGATCTCGTAGTACATACCATCCGGAATGGTAGTGGAGAGCAGCGCTTTATTATTTCCAAGGGTTTTGCAGCTCCACACAACATATACTTCCTCCGGCGTCAGCGCTTTGCGGTTCGTAATGTCTACACGATTGTTGAAATAATCAACGACCGCATTGATTGCAAACTGAATGAATTTCTGTGTGTCCATGTTTCAGCCCTCCGCCTTGTTTACCATCTCTACCACGCCTGTGGTGGTAGTATTGGATGCTTGTGTTGCCAAATTGGTGATAGTTGGGGTGTAATTGTAGCCCTGTTTAGGGCAGTCACGCCCGAGCTTCTCGCAGTAGCCGCAAGGCAGACGGTACTGGCAGTAGCCGTTGATGTTGGAATTGATTGCAGTCTGTAACATTTTTAGTCCTCCTCTAAAAGTCCTGAATAGGTTTTCTCATCGTCCATGGTCATGTGCTCCTTACTGTGTAGTTTCCCGATTGCAGCTCGGTTTTCAGCGCAGCGGTATCTTCTTGTACCCATGCGCCGCTCACTTTTTTGTAAGCCGCCTGAGCCTGTGCGTAAGCCCCGCCGACCTTGACATACATTCCGGTGGTGTCGTCGATAGTCGCTTTGGCGTAGAGCGTAAGGTCTGCGGCGGCTGCGGTGTAGGTCTGCTCCGTGCTCACGAGCTGAGTGCATGCTGCATCCGAATACCATCCGTGCCATGCTGCGCCGGTCTTTACCACCGCCGTAAATGTAACGCTTTCGCCGTCATACGGCGATGTGTTGCTCACCGTCACCGTCTCGACGCCGTTGCCGACTGCATTTGCCGAACAGGTGTATTTGTTGAAGTACAGCTTTAAATCAACATACTTGACGCGTTGAGCGCTCACATTAGCGCCGTGTATATGCCAGCGTATCTGTGTGCTTTTCGTGCTGCCCGTAACGGCGGCATCGGTTATTCCCGTTGCAGTGCGCACCTGCTGCGTGATGGATGTATAGTTCCCCGTATGAACGGCAGTGCCATTAAACTGTAAAGCCACGGTCGCAGTGCCGCCGCTTCGTGAACAGCTTATGACGGAATCAGCCTTAAACGGATGCGCCTCGTCTGACGGAAACAGCAGCTCTTTTGCCGCAGCGTTGAGCGTTGCGTAGCCGTCAGTGCTGCCATTGAGATACTTTCGGAATGCATAAGTCTCTTTGTCGAGGTCTATGTGGTCCGCTATGCAATATTGCTGTGAATTGTTGATGGTTATATTTAACTCTTTGGTGATTACCGTCGCCACCTAATCACCCCAAATCAAGATAAATATCGCCGTCCGCACCGGTGCTTGCCGACGGCTCACCGCTGCCTGTGTAGACCGTTGCGAATGTAAGCGTGCCGGTTATCTGTGTGCCGCTGGCATCGTGCGCCGTGCAGCCTGACAGCAGCTTGTCGGCTGTAACCGTGTCGGAGGTTAAGTCCAGCACGGTCTCACCGTTTATGACCACCTGATTGACCGCCATAGGCTTAACCTATGGTGACGGTCATGCCGCCTGCCGAGTTATCCGTATATGTTACGGGGATAGCGGCAATGGTAACGGCAGACAGGTAGTCGTAGCCGGTTTCGGGCTGTACGACCTGCTGCGTGAATGACGGCGTTGCGCTCCGTGCCTGCGCGTTGATGCTCTCACCGCCGTAGCTGCCCGTAACGCCCAGCAGGACAACACCGCTTTTGATGTTGCTGGCGATTATCTTTGCCTGCTCCGTCGAGCTTATCTGCACCTTGCCGCTGCCGTCGTGATAGCCCTGCGGTATCGTGTAGCTGCCGTTCTTGGTGCTGATCTCGCCCGTTACAGCACCATTGTTCGGCATCGTGCCGGTAAGCAGTGCGCCTCTGGCGTGAGCCGTCTTGCCGCTCAGTATCTCGGCAACGGCTGCTGTGTCGTTGCTCGTGTCGCTGTCATAAGTGCAAGTGCCCGTCACCGGTGCGCCGGACTTGTCGTGGAATGTCGAGCCGCTGAGAACATGCGCGGCATCGGCGGTGTCTGCGGAAAGGTCTATGAGCACCTCGCCGTTTGAGAGCACGACTTTATTGGTGTAATTGTTGATTGGAACCATTCCGTTAGCCATCTATCAAGCCTCCTATATAGACCGTTCTGCCGCCGGACGCATTTGATACCCGCTGTACCTCTATCGCATTGACGGTGACATTTTCGTTCATGAGCTTTGATTTTGTTCTCAGCACCTGCTGCGTAAAATCCGGATCGACGGTATATTCGCCGTCGTAGGTGTCTATATCCGACGGCGCCACCTCGTGCAGCGTACCGAAGTCAATATCAAAGTACTGAAGAATATCAAATGTGATATTCATTATTTCCACCGCCCGATAACATAGTACGATATGCGCGGCATGTTGATGCCGCCCGAGTATGGGCGCGCAACTGCGTATGCCGGTGCGTATGTTGACAATGTGCCGTAGTTATTGTTGCAGTCGGATATCAGCCAGCCGTCGCCCGAGTCGGGATTGAGCGACACCTGAACATTCGGCACCTCGGTGAACGCGAACGGATATTTGCGGGCGTTCTTGTTTGCCGTTGTGTTCATCCATGTGCCGTAGACTATAGACCCCCATGCTTCGGACGGCGTTATGCCGTCGGTTGCGAATATGCCCCAGCATTCGCCTATGCCGCTGTTCCACTTCCGGTATGTCCATTTGCCGGTGGTGCCCTGTTCGACTACATAGTCAGCGGAGGACGCGGTTGAAATGGTCGCTATCGTAGAGGCGAGATTGGCTGCGTTCTGCGTCGTCGGCATTGTCGCGCCCTTGGCTGCCGCCTGCGTGTATGCACTCGCCACGGCATTTGTAAGGCGGGTAATTTCGGATTTCACGCTCATGTGTCACCTCTCATATCGCAGCAAGTGCCGTCTCTATATCGTCGGTCAAGGATACCGTACCGCTGCCGTTGTGGTAGCCTGTCGGTACCGTGTAGCTCGTGGTCGTAAGTCCGTCTATCGTAGCCGCGACTGCGCCGTTGTTTGCCATGGTGCCGGTTATAGCGCTTCCGTCAGCGCCGATTATCTTCTTGCCCGTGAGTACATCGCCCGCTCCTGCGGTAACTCCGGATATGTCCTGATACTTAGTGGGAATGCCACCGACATTAACAGTGCTTAGCACTTTACCAGATGTGGGTTTTATAACCTGCATCGTCTTGTTAGGTGTAACCAGTTTGGTTTCAGTCGTTATGCTCACCGTACCGCTGCCGTTGTGGTAGCCTTTAGGGATAGTGTAGCTCTGAGTCGTAACATCCAGTGTTTCCGATACAGCCCCGTTATTGGGCATTGTGCCATCAACTTTGACAAGTGTTTCGTTTTCCCCGTCCCATCCCCACAAGATCTTACTGCTAAGCAGGTCCGCTGCCTCGCCCTGATTCATTGCAGGAGATCCGTATTGACTCTTTACAGACGCAATCATGTTATTCGCGCTGACATACTCGGAGGGAATAGCTCCGACGCTCACCGAGCTCAGAACCTTGCCGCTCGTAGGCGATATGGTCTGTGCGCTCTCGGTTGGAGTCGCCGTCTTAGTCTCAAGCGATATGCTGACCGTGCCCGAGCCGTTGTGATAGCCTGCCGGTATCGTGTAACTCTGGTTATCCGTTGCCGTATCCAGCGTCTTGGTAACGGCTCCGTTGTTTGTCATGGTACCGGCTACGGAGTTGCCCGCAGCATCGACAATGACCTTGTTTGCCAGAACATCCCCCGCAGCGGCGGTAACGCCGGAGACATTCTGATATGCGTCGGGGATAGCCTTTACCGTCACATCGGATAAGCCGTAAAAGCCCTGATCTGCCGTCACCGACTGCTGATTCTTTGTCGGCGTTATGGTCTTGGACTGCAAGCTGTAGTTGCCGCCGCCCGCGACGCCGGACACCGTACCGCTGCCGTTGTGGTAGCCCTTTGGAATGGTGTAGGTCTCGCCCTCCTGCACCGAGGCGGATATTGCGCCCTTGTTCTCGATGCCGTCCACCGCCGTTGCAAGTGCGTCTATTTTTGCCGTGGATGATGCCAGACCGAGGTCTATAAGCTTGTCTCTTATCGTGTTTCGTGCGGTCTGTAACCTTGTTATTTCCGTTGCTGTGCTCATTTGAGCCTCCTTATATCGTTTCCAAAAGTGCGTTTATGTTGCCTATTGTCGTGTATACCTGTGCCGATGAGACCGGTCGCGTGTTGTCCTCCTCAATATCTCCCGCCATGTCCACGCTCAGCGTGCCGTCGGTAGTGACATTGAGGTTATCCCCGACGATAACACCGCCGAGCCTCGTCCTCGTTGCCGGAAGCAGCTCACCGCCGCTTCCGCCGCCGGTGTTTACTATCATGAGGTTATCAAAGTCCGCGGTAAGAGGCGCGCCCTCGTCAAACTCTGTCTTGAATACCTCCGGCGGTGAAAACTGCGTTGAGAACGCGTCCTCGGTCTCGAAGTGCGCGTTGAATGTGAGCATTAAATCTCACCGTCCTTGAGCACCCTCTCCGCTGTGAGTTGAAATATTCGCGAGGCAAGCGCCGTGCCGTCATTGAGGCGTATGCGCATCTGTACCTCCACGCTCGCGTCGGGGCACAGCAGCATCGTTTCCTGCTGCGTGAGCTTAACGGTGACCTCCGTTCCGCTGCAAGTCCAGTCGCTCAGCGGCTTGTCTATGATGTTTTTCTTTCCCTGCGCTATGGTTATGTACCCTGCGGCTATCGTGCTGGTCTCAAACGGCAGAGTAAATTTAAGCGTTGGTGTCGTTGCTATAAACATTTTGCGTCACTCTCCCGTCTGAGCACTGCTGAGCTCTATAAGGTCTACGCTATCGTCACTCCTCGTAACATTCGAACCAGTATCAGTTGTGAAATTGTATACTTTAAAGCTAACATCGCTTATACCGCGGTTGCCCAAATATAGGCGGTTGAATATCACGGACTGTTGCTCACCTGTGAGAAATGTATTCGTAAGGAGGTAATCCCTCCCGCCAAACCGCAGCATCACAAGTTTTCCCGACTTTATTGCCGCGGCGATCTCGTCAAACGACTTGTCCACGGAATAAACTCCGGATTGAGAGGTGCAGGTGATAAGCATCCCGCTCTCCATTAGCTCTTTTGCTTTCTCCGCTGCTTCCTTCGCGCTGTTTGCCGTCGCCTGTATCTGTGCCCACACCGGCAATGTCGCGCTCGTAGAGGCATCTGCGCTGGGGTCTACGCCGCATCGTATCGCGCCTATTGATACCCACACTGTAGGTATCACGATCTTCTGGTTCTCGTTAACGCCGTATATCCCGATCAGCAGTGCTTCTCCGGCTCTCCGCAGCACCTCGTGCGGTATGCTGCATACATTGCCGTCCCATTCACTCTGAACAACGGCGCGGCTCACTTCTCCCGCCTTGAATATTGCTGTTTTCTGCAAACCGCTCCACTCTTCGCCAAAATCAAGCTGCACCTTAGCGCCCACCATGCCGCTGGTAAGCGTTTCGTTGTCCGTGACATAGCCGAGCGCCTTGCTTATGAATATAGAAATCAAAGGCATTGCCTCCTTTTGCTCTTATACCCTCAGCGTAACAAAAAGAGGGTGGAGTTTGTCACTCCACCCTCTGGGACTATTTAGTTTTCTCGAGCCAGCTATTGCATTTTTTAATGACTTCATTCACGCTGCCGTAAAGCCCTGTCGCATACATCGCTCTGCGTATTCTTTCCCGCTCGGCGTTATCGCCGTTTATATATGCGTCCTTGTACTTGCGCGTGATAGCGCTCTTGATGTTCTTTTCCTCAACGCCGTGCTCCGTAAGCTCATCTACGGCAGACTTTATATCGCCGTCATTGTCTAAGGCGTCATACAGCTTGGTATAGTTCGAGCTTGCGCCGGTTTTCCACTTCTCCACTTCAAGCCATGCCGCGCCCTCGTCGAGAGCATCGCTGCCCATAGCCTCCTCATCCTGCAAAGCCGCTATTGCTTCCTCGTCCGTGAGATAGCCGTCGCGCCATGCAAACTGCACCGCACTCTTGGGGGTCGGCTCATAAGAGCGCAGCTTGCTGTCGGGGAGAATATTGTTGTACAGGCTTACACCCTCGCGCATGAGGTTATATATCGGCACACCGCTGATTTTGGAAATGATGTTGACCGTCTTGTAGAAGCCGCCGAACATAGTGTATTTCGATGACTCGCCCTTCTCATTGATTTCCTGGAAGATGTTCAAAACCTTTTCGGTGGCATCAATGATATCACTAAGCGGAAGATCTGTACCGTTACCGTAAACATCGAGTCCAAACCATTCTTGCCCCGTGCTGTCAAGTATCGTTTTAAATGCGTCCCATACAACGCTGCCATACGGCAGATAAGTGAGCGGATTAAGCTCATCGGCAAGCTTTACTCTGAGCGCTCTGAGCCACTTTTCGCCGAAAGTTCCGTAATCGTCGTCATCACGCCACGCGTCTGCAAGAGAGGCAAGCATTGAATTGACCACCGCCGCCACAGCTACCACCACAACGGTCTTGCCGAGTCTGCTGTAGTCGGACGGGCGGAGCTTCTGACCGGCTGCCTGTTTCATCTGAATGTCGAATATCTCATTTGTAACAAGGCTCGCCGTGGTCATGGGCTCGGACATAAAGGAACTGAACAAACGCCTTGAGAAACTCTTATCTCTCGAAAACGCGCTCTTTGTGAGCACAGTATCAACGACCTGCGTGTTGTATACCGTGTCCTCGAACAATTTTACGACTTTCGGGAAAAACTCTGCGTCGCTCTCGCTCAAGCCGGTATCTCTGCGGACCTTCTTCTTTGATGCATCCCACAAAGCCGCCCATGTCACCCTGTCGGCAAACTCTGCGCCTTTCATACCGACCTCGTTTATTCTGCTTATAATGCCCTGACTGTTCTTTATAAGCTCCTGAACGCCTCTGCTGACATTGACATCATAGAAACCCAAGTCCTTCCACACCGCTATGCCGGAATACTTGTGCATCTCCGTAATATTTTTCTTTGTTGTAATGCCGACATAGTTTTTCAGGCTCGCCGCAAGGTCTCTGGCATCCAGATACATTGCTGCCCTTACGATTGCCGAGGGCTGCTGTATCATTACGCGGGTATTATAAGCAACTGCCGCTCTGTTTACCCTGTTGAGCATTCTTGAGTTAACGCTGTTGTCGCCGCGCCCCTCCGCGCCGTTGTATGCCTTGATAACTCCGGTGATAAACTTCTCCGCAAAGCCCCTGCCGTTGATATCCGAGCCGAATGCTCGGCGCATTTCCTCGCGGAATGAAGCGGTAACAACGCCGTTTTCGTTGCGCTCCTTGTAGTTGAACCACTTCATAGCATCCAGCACCGGCAGCGCAAAGCTGCGATACTGCGCCATTTCTGCCATGTGGTTTGCAAACACATCGAAAATATCGTAAACGACTATCGCCTGATTAGCCTTTGCGCTGACATCCTTTGCAAAGCCCATGTTGAGCAACTGGTAAAGGCTTGCGTTGTTAACGCTCTCCGTTTCTTTTGCGTCTATATGACCGTCATCTACCTTTATGGGGAAATAGTTCTCGTCCTTGAACATCTCAACATCGAAACGCTTTACGGAAACATAGTTGCCCCACTCGCCGCCGCGCTCCACCATGAAGCGCTGCAGCTTGTCGGCGACCTCCTTCTGCCTGTCGGTCAGCTCCGAAAACATGGACTGCAAATCTGCCTCGGCAAAAACATGAGCGCCATTATCTGCTTTCATTTTAAAGCGCCCGTTTTTGAAATTCGCAACTCTGAAACCTCCGGCGCTTATATGCTGCTTTGCCTGAGCTCGCTTATTAAGCTCATAAAGGCTCATAAGCTGTGCCGTCGTAAGCGTTACCTCGTCGCTGCCAAACTCAAATGTATGCGTTTCCTTTGCCCATTCCTTGACCTCTTTGCTGTCATAAGTCTCGGATGCAAAGTCCAAGACCTCTTTGGTGAGGAACGCCATAGTACCTTGTCCGTCGGCAAACTCCTGATAAATGCTCTCGCCGCCTTTGCCGAAACGCTTAAACACATGCGCGGGGCGCGACTGCTCCCACATTACCGTCTGGTCAAGCCTGTTAGCTGCAAGGTTGCTGGTAAACGCTTTTGTCTTGATATAGCCCTTGAGCGTCGCCACATCGGAAGCTCCTGCGTCGTATGCATGCTGGAATGTTTGGTTCTGATACATGCGGTTCATGTCGGTTATCGTTTTCTTCATAGTCTTAATGATATCCGACAATTCCCTAAGCTGCGCGGAGTTCATGTCATTCACGGTGTAGCCATTGGGGTTTCTTCTTGCAAGCGCGTTGACCTCGTGAATGAAATTGCTGAGCTCAGTCTCAAAGTTCGGCGGCAGATCAAGATAACCGCTGTATCTGTCCTCGCCTACATTGCTGTCGGTGATATACTTGTGCAGCCGTTCGAGCTCATTGATATAGCGCATATCCTTTGCTGTAGCCTTGCCGCCTCTGAGCTGCCTTGCGCTTGTGAAATCTATAGAGGCGATGAAATCCCTCACGGTGCTCTGCAGCTCGCCGGGAATGTGCTTAAGCGCATTCTTGTGGTCGGGCTTGAGCAGCCAATCGGACAGTGTTTTGATGTTTTTCTCTATCTGCGCTTTGTAGCGGTTTCTCTCCGCCGTTTCCTGCCGTCTTGCATCCCTGCGCTCCACGCTGTCGCGGAAGCGCTGCAGCCGCCGCTCGCAGCGTTGCCGCTCTTTTGCTATAGCGTCCTTAACGCGCTGCTTGTTCTGCTCTCTTATATTTTCAGCTTTCTCGTTGTACTTATCCCGCTGCTCCTTCATCCGCTGAGCATAATCGGCTTTGGTTTTCGCAAGCTTTGCGTCGGCTTTGTCCGCATATGTCGGGTTTGTCTGGCGCACCTGGT
>CAVGWF010000026.1:0-3695 GCA_963632825.1 Escherichia coli
TTCAAAGGCGGCCGAGCTTTTGAGCTACACTCCCTCCGGCGTGAGCCAGCTTGTCAGCGCGCTTGAAGCAGATATGGGCTTTCCCCTGCTGCGGCGCACCAATAAGGGTGTGAGCGTGACCGCCGAGGGCACAATGCTCATTCCGGTGATACGCGAATTTTTGAATAACGAGGATAATATATATGAGCTTGCCGCCGACACGAAGGGGCTGCTCATCGGCAGCGTGACGGTCGCGGCATATTCGAGCATGGCAACGCACTGGCTGCCGGAGATCATAAGCCGCTTTCAGAGCGACTATCCGCAGATAAAGATAACCCTGCTTGAGGGTGCACGGCAGGAGGTCATAAAGTGGCTGGACGATAAGCGTGCGGATATTGCCTTCACGAGCTACCGCGAGCCCTTCCCCTACGACTGGGTGCCGCTTTATGAGGACCGGATGATGGCAGCACTGCCGAAGGATCACCCCTGTGCTGAGCTTGACAGCTACCCCTTTGAGCTGTGCCGGAGCGAAAAGATCATTCTCGCCGGTTTCGGTCACGATGCCGATGTTATGCCGCTGTTCGAGGAATTCGGCATCGAGCCGGACATCCGATTTTCTACCATCGAGAGCTATTCGGCGCTGCAGATGGTCGAAAAGGGGCTGGGCATAAGCATCCTGAACGAGCTTATAACGCGCAACTGGCCATGCGAGGTCGTAAAGATACCGATTTCACCGCCGAGGAGCATAACGCTCGGCATAGCGCTCGAAAATTTCAGGCACGCCTCCCCCGCCGTCCGGCGCTTCGTCAAATATTCAGAGGATATAATAAAGAACAAATAGAAAGGTTTTGTTAAAATTGTTTCCCAAGTTAAAGGTGAAAAACTGTCTGAGCATAATACTCGGCAGCGCCGTACTTGCTTTCGGGTTATATAATGTGCATTCGATATCGGGAGTTACCGAGGGCGGCGTCCTCGGGCTGACGCTTCTGCTGGAGCACTGGTTCGACATTTCTCCCTCCGTTAGCGGGCTTATACTCAACGGCGTTTGCTATCTGCTGGGCTTCAAGCTGCTCGGCAAGGAGTTTATCGCCTATTCCGTTATCGCCGGCGGCGGTTTTTCTCTTTTCTATGCGATATTCGAGAGGTTCCCGCCGGTGTACCCGCAGATAGCGGATATGCCGCTGCTTGCCGCAATATTCGGCGCGCTGTTTGTCGGCATCGGCGTCGGGCTGTGCGTGAGAGCAAATTCCGCGCCCACGGGCGACGATTCGCTCGCGCTGAGCCTGTCACACCTGCTCGGGATAGGCATACAGTGGGTATACCTTATCAGCGACCTGATTGTTTTGCTGCTGTCGCTGAGCTACATACCGCTCGGCAAGATCGCCTATTCCCTGCTCACCGTTATTCTGTCCGGTCAGCTTATCGGATTTATCCAAAAAGCCGGTACGCAAGGGCATGCTGAATAGCGGCCGTACAATATAATACGAGGAATATAATAATTGACGCGTTGCCATTGGCAATGCGTTATTTTATTTATATTTCCATTATAAGGTGCAGGCTGTCATATAGGGAGCTTTTGAGAGCTGCATTTATTAAAGAAAACAGCGCAGTCAATTTGTGGTTTTGCATCCGAAATCATCTAACCGCGCACGGGTATGGACACCTGCAATTTCCATAATCTCAAAAAGTGTCGATTATGTAAACTTTGCCTCGTTTATGAGACATTCGGTGAACAAATTGTGAAAAAAATTCGCGCATTTTTGTAACAGATTGTTGCATTTTTACGAATCATGTGTTATTGTATGAATGCAAGTTGAAATGAGCTATAAATATTGCTCGAAATTTGTTAAAATATTTGTTGGAATTTGTTTGGCGCCTTGCTTGGCACTATCAAAAGGTATACTTTTTGATAGCTGTGCAATCGCGTGAAAATTGCAGCCAATATGCCAATTTCTGTGCAAAATGCGGAGGAAAAACCGCGATTTTGCAAAAAAATCCCTCAAAAAATCTATAGAGAAAGCGACTATCAAAAAGTATACCTTTTGATAGTCGCTTTTTTGCGCAGACGGCATGTATTGATACATGTCAAAACATTCATGCAGAGCCGTTCGTCAAGACGCTGGTGGGCGATATGTCGGGGCGGTTTCGTGACGGCTTACTACGGAAGGACAGGAAAATGATCGACATCGGAAAACTTACGAAGCATGATCTTCTGCTCATGCTCCGCGATCAGGAGATCGAGCTGAGGCAGCTCAGAGCCGAAAACGAAAAGCTCAGAGCCCGCCCCGCCGGGCAGGCGGCGCAGTCCGCTCCCCGCGAGATCGGCTCGATAGCCGAGGAGGCCATCAAGGTTTCCGGCGTTCTGATAGCCGCGCAGAAGGCTGCGGAGGAGTACCTTGAAGGAGTCAAGGCGCGGTATGAGTCACTGGAGGGCGAAACGAACAGGGTGATCGAGGAAACCAAAGCCAGGTGCAGCAGACTTGAGAGCGAAAGCCGGCAGAAGGCAGACCTCGCCTGGGACAGCGTTAAGAAGAAGCTTGACGACTATTGCGCGGCACACGCCGAGCTTGAGGGGCTGCTTGGTCAGACCCAGTCGATAGTCAACCAGCTTAAGTAAAGAGAGGGGTGATAAAGTGGCTAATCTACCCCGTCCGTCGCTTGAGGAGCTGGATGAATACTTAAAGAGCTATGACGAAAGAGCGGCTGCCGCTAAAGCGGAGGCTGCCGAACATATCAGGGTCACGCCGGAGCCGGTCAGACCCGCACCCGCACCGGAGTCCGAGGTCGATGAGGCCGGCGAGCCGGAGCCGCCCGCACGATCGGAGCCCGAGACTCCAGCTCCGGGCAGGAGGTCAAAAAGGGTCAGGCGCCGGAGATCGCCGCTCATGACGGTCTGGAATATCCTGACGACGCTGCTGGTCGCTGCGGTGATCCTGCTTGCGATAGCGCTTGTCGGCATTCGGCTCGTCGGCTACACGCCGTATGCGGTGCTGTCCCCATCCATGACGCCGGAGTTTGTTCCCGGAGACCTCATATATGTAAAGGAGGTCCCCCTTGACGAGATAGGCGTGGGCGATGTTATCAGCTTCGTTGCCAACGAGGATGCAGCCATTGTCACCCACCGCGTCGTCGAGATCGACCGCGAGGGGCGCAGATTCTACACTCAGGGCGACGCGAACGAAAGCCGCGACGGAAATCCGGTGCTGTACGAGAATGTGCTCGGAGTCGTGCAGTTTTCGCTGCCGAAGCTCGGCTATGTTTCCAGCTATGTATCCAGCGAGAGCGGGCGCTATGTTGCGATAGTCGCCGTGCTGGTGCTGGTGCTCCTGTGGATACTGCCGGAGCTGTTCCGTCCGGAGGAAAAAAAGCAAAGGATAAAGGATCAGGAAGGTATATAGTCGCAAGCGGCATGCGGGCGATTTATATATAGAAACAAAAATTTTTTTATAGGAGGAATCCAAAACATGAGCAAGAAAAAAACTCTTCTCACCATCCTGGCTGTTGTGCTCGTATGCTGCATAGCAGTAGCAGGAACCCTCGCAGTCCTGTCGATGTCTGCAAATAATCCCGTAGTAAACACCTTCACCGCAACCAGCAGTCTCATCGATGATGAAAAAGATGGCGGCTCGTTCACTCTGAAGGAGAATGTTGCTGTGCGTAACGATGACGGCAGCTACTCTCTGAAACAGAATGTATTTACCGGCGATAAAGACAAG
>CAVGWF010000027.1:0-5793 GCA_963632825.1 Escherichia coli
ATGCGGCAGACCAGCAGGGCAAGCTCCTGTGCCGTCATACCGCTGTCCGGCTCCCTTATCCATTGCTCCAGCATTGCCACCATGCCGCTGATTGCAAAGGTAGCCGCATAGGATTTCTCCTGCGAGGTCCGGATGTCCGATAGCTCGTAACGAACATAATTCTCCGCCTGCAGGTACTCTCGGCATTTCCGCTGCACAACGCAGCTCATTCCGCTTTTGATAAACAGCGCCAATATGTCCCGATACTCTGCGAAAAAGCCAAAAAAACAGCTTTGCCGCATCGCAGAGGCTTTCGATGCTCTTGCCCCTGCTTTGCTCAATAAAGCTGCCGAACAGCACATCAAGATAATATTCAGGAATATTCTCCTTGGAATCGAATATCTGATAAAAGGTCTGGCGGGACAGGTCTGTGGCATCCATGATCTGCTTAACCGAGATCGACTTCAGCTCATGTGCAGCCAGCAGATCCAAAAAAGCCTTGACGATCTCGTTTCTGGATCGAATGGCGGACGGGTTGCTGCCTTTATACATCCGTATAACTCCTTTTCCAACGGCAAAGTCCGACAAAGCTCCTTCCCTGTCAAACTTGTGCCGAAACGGTTGACAATCTCATATTTGATGACTATACTGCAGCACAAAGTATTACAGTTGTCAAACATATTACAATTGTCGTTGTTTGGAGTGTGCACTATGGAATTGCTTTATCTCGGGATCATATTTCTGATAATAGTTGCTCTGCTGGCTCTGCGCAGACCGCTGTATCAGGCAATACTTGGCGGTCTGGCCGTCACGGCGCTGCTCTGGAAAATGCCGGCGGTGCGCCGCTTTTCATCGGGCTTCTGCCCTCTGCGGCGGCGATGATACTCTGCGCCGATATCGTAAAAGAGTCGACGGACGATTACCTGAGGCCAAATGAGCAGGCATTTGTTACAAGCTGGTTCCGGCACATTCCGGAGAGCACACTGCCCACCTACGCCGGAGTACTGCTGATGGCAAACCTTGCCGATGTGCCGCTGGGCAGCTTTATGCTGCAAATGATCGTACCGATGCTGGTGCTGGGCATATTGGGCTACTTTCCGTATCTGCACCGTCTGCCCAGAGACCCCGATACTCCCCGCAGCAAAAATCGCGGTCGGGACGCCCTGCACCTTCTACAGCATCTTTGGACGCTGCTGGCGATCCTGCTTCTGATACTCATCGGAAAGCTGTCGGTCGTTCCCGCAGTTGCAGTCGTTATCGCGGCGGCGATATTTGTTTACCGCTTCCGTCCGAAGGAGCTTCTTCCGATGCTGCGCAGCGCATTCGAGACAAAGCTGCTGCTCAACACGTTTCTTGTACTTGTGCTTAAGGAATTTATCGCTTATACCGGCGTGCTGGAAACACTTCCCGACACGCTGTCCGCGCTTCCTGTTCCGGCGTATCTGATCTTTGCCCTGCTTTTCTTCGTGGGGGCATTATCAGCGGCACAAACGGGATCATTGCGCTTGGCACTCCGCTGGCGTTTGCCGCCATTCAGGGAGGAACGCCTCTCATGGTACTGCTGATGTGCATGTGCCATGCCGCCAGTCAGGTATCGCCCACGCATGTCTGTCTGGTCGTCGCATCGGACTATTTTCACATCACGCTCGGGGAGCTCATCCGAAAAACTCTGCCGGCGGCGCTGCTGTTCTGTGTGCTGATAGTCGGGTACTATCAGCTTCTGCTGCTTTGAGAGAGGATATTCTCCGCCCCTTTCCCGAACCACGCCGCGCCGTAGTTAAACAGCAGCACGCCCGCGAGCGTAATGCCGCCGCCCACCAGAGTCGCGGTATTCGGCATTTCGTGCAGTATAACGATGCCCAGAAGGCTTGTGAAAAACAGAGTCAGCACCGTGTAGTTGCTTACCTGCGAGGTACGCTCCGCCTTTGAAAAAGCCACTGACCACGACACATAGGCGACAGCACTGGGGAACACGCCAAGCAGGAGCACATACACATACTGTATGGCCGGAGCCGCCGCAAGCTCCCGAAAAGCCGTGGGCGAAAATATTGCCAGCATGAGCGTGCCCGCGAAAATGCTGTAAGTGGACGCCTGCATGGCGGTGTATTTCATTGTCAGCTTGCGCTGTAAAATATTATAGGTGCTCAGGGACAACGCAGCCAGAAACAGCCACGCCAGACCTCCGCTTTGCGTCAGACCGCCGCTCATTGCCGTCAGCACCACGACGCCGATGAGCTCCACAACAACGGCTGCCCACTGAAAGCCCCTTACCCTTTCCCGATACACCGCGCCGGCTATCAGGGCCGTGACAACCGGTACGGTAGCGTTTACCACGCTGGCAGTGGCTGCCGGGACGGAGGATAAGCCCTTATTGAAAACGATCATATACAGAAAAAAACCGAAGAACCCGCTGACCAGAAACAGCGGCCAGTCCGCAAGCTTCGGCGGCTTCATCTTTGTCACGATTGCAATTACGATCAGTGCCGCAGAGGCCACCATATACCGCAGAAATCCCAGCGATGCCGCCGAAAAGTATGACAGCGTCATTCGAGTGAATACGAACGCCAGAGCCCAGCAGAAAACGGTTGCCAGAGCATACGGCTGATACAGCTGCTTTTTCATGGAAATTCTCTCCTTCTCTTGCCTTGTTCTGATTTCCATGATATTATTACACCGAATTTTGAACAGATAAAAGATGCAATTTATAATTATTTTAATTGGGTCAATTCAAGAGGTAACCGTATGCTTTATATTCCGTTGGATCGCTCTGCCAAGCGCACCTACACAAAGCAGATATACTACGCCATACGCCGGAGAATTTTATCCGGCGAGCTGGCTGCCGGCAAAGCTCTGCCGCCGTACAGGGAATTGAGTCAGGAGCTCGGTGTCTCCAAGAACACAGTGCTCGCCGCCTACGATATGCTGGTGTCGGATGGCGTACTGCGCAGTGCGGCAGGGTCGGGATTTTATGTGGAGGATGGTATGCGGCGCCGCCGGTCCGCTAAGCCGGTAATAACGCAGCAGTCCGCCGCATTGTCCAATCAGATCATCCCCGATGGGGTCATCAACTTTGACAACGGCCGTCCCGCGCTGGAGCTGTTTCCGCGCGCAAAATGGAACAAGGCCGTATCCGCCGCCATGCTGGATATTTCCGCCGATGCTCTGGGCTATGATCTTCCGCAGGGCCGCCCCGAGCTGCGGCAGGCTCTGTGCGAGTATCTCCGCAAAAGTCAGGGGCTGTCCTGCGAGCCGGAGAGTATCCTGATAACAAGCGGCGCAAAGCAGGCCATCACGCTTGCTGCGGAGTGCTTGCCGGGTGAGCGGCGGGAGGTGTGGATCGAGGATCCCGCTCCCGCGCTGCTGCGTCAGCTTCTTGCGTGTCACACGGAGCACATTTTTTCCTTTCCCGTAGATGAGCACGGTCTCGACGCGACCGCATTTCCCGCTGACGGAAAGCCTGCACTCATTATCGCTTCTCCAGCCCGGCAATTTCCCACCGGCGCGATCATGCCCATGAAGCGCCGTATGGCTCTTATAGAATTTGCCGAGCGAACCGGAGCGTACATTCTGGAGGACAACTTCGAGAGCGAATTCTGCTATGATGCGCCGCCGTCATCGTCCCTGTACGAGCTCGCTCCGGAGCGGGTCATATCCGTGGGTACATTCAGCAAGGTACTGTATCCCTCCGTCCGGCTTGGCTACATGATAGTGCCTCCGGAGCTGCTGTCTCTGCTGTGTGAGCGCAAGCGTCTCTCCGACCACCATACAAACCCTGTCTACCAGCTGGCGCTGGCTGCGTTCATCACGGACGGCACACTGGAGCGGCACATCCGGCGCATGAAGCGCGAATACCGTGCCCGCCGTGACTGCCTTACAGACTGCCTTTACCGGCTTTTCGGAGACAGCGTTCGTATCAGCGGCGAAGCCTCCGGCATGAATCTCGTGGCCGCCTTCAACGGTGTATGCTTTACTGATGAGAATATACGGGAGCTGCTGCGCTGCGGGGTGTATGCCGTTCCGATAGAGCGTCAGGACCGGCGCACCGACGAATTGATTCTGCGCTATGCCGGGCTTACAAAGGATGATCTGATCCTTGGCGCCGAGCGTCTGCGGACAGGTATTGATCGCTGTCTTCGCTGTAATAGCTGTATGGGGTAAATGAAAAACAATCGGCATTCGTTACGAGTGCCGATTGTTTGTATATATTAAGTTAATTACCTGTTCATTGCAGGATACGCGTTAGTCAGCCGAGCGTCTCCTTTCCGGCGGAAAACGCTCACTCCAAAAAATCCTGAAAGTCCCTGTAGCAAAGCAGGGGCTTTTTGAGATCATAGTCCCATGTGTGGGCTGAATCCCCTCCGCAAAGGCGGCGTTCCGGACATGCAATGCATTCATGGCAATCGGATGTTCGATCTCGCCTGAATGCTTCAAAACGGTGAAGCCATACATCCATAAAGTCATCCGAATGAATATTACCCTGTACCAGCTCCGGTTTGTTTACAATATCAAGGCATGCGCAAATGTCCCCGCTGCACCTTATGCTTGCGGTGAGAATTCCGGCTCCGCAAAGAAAATAATGGTCCCGAACCATGCGCTCATATTGTGCGCCTAAATAATGGGAGCACCCGAAGGTAACCACCATGCTGCAATTTCGGTCGAACCTCTTGTCCCATATAAAAGAGATAAGATGTGCAAATTGGTTAGGCTCCAGCATAAGCTCGCTTGATTCACAGGCTCGTCCTATCGGCTCAACATTTATGGGGCGCCAGCTTGTTATCCCCATATCGCAGAGAAAATCATACAGCACTTCAAGCTCGCGGAAGTTTTCTCTATGCAGCACTGTCGTTACCTGAGGTTCGATTCCGGCGTTCTTTAGGGCCTTCAGCCCGCGCACGGCACGGCTCCACGCTCCGTTTTGCCGTCTGAACAAATCATGTGAATGCTCCATCCCGTCCAAGCTGACGGACACGGTACCCAGTCCCGCCTGTTTAAGTCTCCGGGCAGCGGCATCGTCGATTAGCGTGGCGTTCGTTGTCATACCCCAGAGAAAGCCCATATCCGAAACGCAGTTCGCAATTTCAAAGAAATCCGGATGCAGCATCGGTTCTCCGCCAGTCAGACATATCATGGGCTTATCCTTCGAGACGGAGCGAAGGGCAGCCTTTATATCATCAATTGTCAGGCATGAGCCTTCAGAGGTGCAATTACTGCCGCAGTGCATACATTTCAGATTGCATCTGTCCGTAATTTCAAAAAACAGCCATCGAAGATGCGGGGACCTTCTAAGTTGTTCCCTGTGCTGCGCCAAGAGTTCAAGCTGTAAACGCTTTAGATCCATCACGCTCTTCGGGATTTCTTTATCTGTCTCCATCAGAAACCTATTACTTCATAAGGTGCGCTGCCTCCGCACAGAGGGCAGAAACGCTGATCATCTATCATACGATTGGTTTCCCAAGCATACCCGCAGGCGCCGCATTTGTGCAGTCTTCTCATTGGAGCCGGACCATAGATACAGGCAAAATCCTCCTCTATGTAGTACGGCTCTCCCATCGGTGCTCCGCAAAAACGGCAGTATTTATCTCCTTCAATGTAGCTTTCATGACAATTTTTACAGACCTTTTGCTTCAGTTCTTCAGACATATCCTTTCCCTCCAATTTAATAAATCACAATCTGCCAAGTTCAATGTAACATATGCTGTAGAAAAAGTCCACCGCAATTGTATCAGAATTACGGTGGACCTTGTGGCTAAGAACGCTAATTTTAATAGAAACCGTGCAAGGGGGTGCAAACTCGATTCAGAGGGGGTGCAGTCT
>CAVGWF010000028.1:0-13434 GCA_963632825.1 Escherichia coli
AGTAGCCGACGCCGAGCTGACCCTCGTACTTCTTGAGCCAGTGGGAGATATGCTCCACGCTCACCGATTCGTTGGTGGCGGGGATCGCCTTCTCAACGGGAATAACATGCATGCCGATACCGTCGCCTCCGGGAGGCACCAGCGGAGTGATCTTGGTCAGAGGCAGAAATGCCATGCGCTCGAAGAATTTTGCTATCTGCGGATACTTTTCGACCTGCTCGAGGTTCATGTTCATAAGCTCGGCAGAGCCGGGAACGAAAATTGGCAGGACATACTGGCGGCTGCCGTCCGGAGTATCGTAGTTATACTCCAGAAGCCCCTTGTCGGACATGATATCCATGTTTTTGCGGAGGTATTCGACGGGCTTGCCCATTTTTGCCGCAAGCTTTTCGGGCGTGGTGGGCTTGCGCACATCCATAGCCAGCGCAATATCGGCCTCCTCGTCGGTTATGACGCATTCAAGACCGTAGTATTCGGGGTCTGTCTCGGTGATCTTCTCAAGTCCGAGCTTCTGCGGTACGCGGTCGGTTATCTTCTTTCCGAGCGCCGCTATCTTTTCTCTTGCCATGTTTGCTCCTTCCTTATTCCTTTGCCGTTTTCATTTGTTCTCTTCATTTTACTTGGGACCTTCAGTCAAGTCCTTGGCGTCGGTTAACATTATATCACAGGGAGATATATGAACACAATATTTAATTGACAGATTTTTTGCAATTATCAGATGTAGAATTTATCCTCCTTACGCTCGGAGCAGAGCTTCTTGAGCGTAAGATGCGCCGCGAGGCGCATGGGTGCCGGTACCTTGCGTGACTCGGTAGAGCACATTGCTACGCATCTCATGCAGCTTATGCACTTGAGCGGGTTGGTGGTCATGTGCTTGCCCTTTATCGCGTTTGCCGGACAGTACTTTTCGCAGATACCGCAGCCGGTGCACTCCTTGGATGCCACGGGATACAGCGGGAGCAGAGCGCTCTTTTTCTTTGCATAGCCGGGGTCTCCGGGCATTTTAACGGGGCTGAAGCTGTCCTTTGCCTTGAGCTTTTCAATAAACTCATGGATCCTGGCCTTGTCTGCCGCATCGGGTCTGCCCGCGCCGAAGCTGGGGTCAATCGAGTGCGGAGCTACGATTTCGCAGCCGGCGACGGTAACGAAGCCGCATTTTTCGGCAAGCTCGCTCATCTCAAGCAGTGCATCGTCAACGGCGCGGTTGCCGTAAACCGCGACGGGCACGCATGGAGTTTTGTCGCCCGTTATGATCTTCATGCGGTCGTACATTGGCTTCGGGATCC
The DNA here is from genome assembly GCA_963632825.1 of Escherichia coli. GTDB lineage: Bacteria > Bacillota > Clostridia > Oscillospirales > Oscillospiraceae > F23-B02. The sequence continues at coordinate 1,287 of CAVGWF010000028.1, forward strand.
TGCCGCCGTAAACGGGGATGCAGAAGAATGTGAGCGTATCGCGGTCGATGGCCGTGTTCATGCTCGGAGTGGTCAGCTCCTGCATGGGGGCGTCATCGAGCTCCCTGCTGAAGATGTCGGCAACGGATTTGGTGCCGCCGCAGGGACTGAAATAAAAAATCGCGTATTTCATGGTCTTTTCCCTTTCCTTTTCCTCTATGTAAGTTTCCTTTACCCTATTTTGATGCAGTAGGTGCGCATCGCGCGCGTTCCGACGACGACATAGTTATCATACATTGCCGGCGACGCCTCGATATTTCCGCCGAGGTTTATAGAGTCAAGCTGCTCGCCGGTCTTGCCGTCGATGAGATACATATTAAAGCCGGAGTTGCAGTAGACAAGATAACCGTTTCCGTCCTTGTCATAGAAGTCTACCGGCGAGCTCCACGAATACATGGAGGTCTCCTTTTCCCATACCATCTCTCCCGTATCCTTTTTGAGGGCGACGAGCGTTCCGGAGCTTGCGCCCGGAGTTCGCGCAACGGGTACGAATATCATGTCCGAGAGATTGTTCTTGCCCACGGCTATCGTGCCCTGGACGCCGCCGGAAAGGTCCTGTACGGTGTAGCACTTATAGTCGGTGCGCCAGACTATCTCGCCTGTTTCGGCATCTATCTTGAATATCGGGATATCCGCCGTGGAATAAGAGCGCCAGCCGTAATGGAACGATGTGCTTATATAGATATACGGGTGTCCGTCCTCAACATCCACAACGGGTGAGCAGTTGGTATCGTCCAGAACATCCTGCACCCATACGAGCTTCAGGGTGTTGAGATCAAGGCACATGAGGTTTCCGCCGTTATCGGCGAGGAATATGTAGTTGTTTATTATCGCTGCGGATGACTCAACGCCCAGCCAGTATTGGCTGCCCGTGCGCACGCCGTTATACTTCCACTTTACGATATTGTCGGGATCTACGGACAGCTCACCCGTCTGTTCGTTATACTTTGTATTCAGATGGATGATGTAAAGTATTCCGTTCTCACCGGGGTAGATGAGCTGATCGGTCTCGGCGCTCACAAGGGGCGACGAGTCGAACATATGCCAGCCGCGGTTTGCGAAGGTCTCATTGTGGCCGAATTCAAACATGACGGAATTATCTATGAGGTTTACGACGAGAACGCGCGATTTGCCGTTTATGCTGTCAACGCCGGAGCCGACATACAGTATGGGATAGCCGCGCGGGTCGAGCGCGCCCGCTCCCTTGAAGTTGAAGCCGAGATTGAGGGGATCGCGGGTATACTCACCGGTGGTGAGCTCATAGAAATACACATGTCCGTCAAGAGTTGCATATATGACCTCGACAAGGTCGGCTTTCTCACGCGCCCAGTCGTACATGGCGGTCATGTTTTTACGCGTTTCCTCGGGCCACTTGACGATGAGCGGCTGACCGGTCCAGCCGCTGCCGGACCAGTATATACCGTCGGTATCGCTCAGCCCGCTCGTTGTTTTTACCCATTCCTTATTGAGCGTTTTGCTGCTGATATCGGCGGTACCGTAGGCGGCGCCGCTGCGGAAGTTATCGCCGCGGAAGGTGATTACGCCCTCAAGATCGGTATAGCGCTCCGGCAGATCGAAGTTTATCTCGTACTTGTTTTCGTACTCCTCAACGACCTCTCCGTCTACCATTATTGCTGTGCTCGATATGAGCTTTTCGGGCATGGTACTCTCGGTCGCGTGCGGGGCGAAGTCCGGCAGTCCCACCGGTGTGGGAGTCGGCTCCGGAGTGGGCGTAGGCGTTGGGGCGGCGGTCACCTCTGCGGTGGGGTCGGGCTTATTAAGCTGCTTGTTCGCCTGAACTCCCTTGAAGATGACGAACGCCAGAAGCGCCAGAAGCAGTACGAATATGATGATGCCTATGACGGTTTTTACCGTGCCTTTCTTTTTCTCTTGCATATCTTTACACCACCCGTTATTTCACGGCTCACTCGGTAAAGTGAACATGATTATTTATATGGTCCTGACAGAAGCAGTGATACCCCGCACACCTTGAGCAGTATCTGAACTCGAGCTCGGGATAATCGGCATCCGTCCTGCCGCACACGCAGCATTTGTAGTTATAATCCTTCTGCCGCCGCTCGTATTTCATCTTCTGCTTTTCGCGGTTGAAGTTTACCGTCGTCTGACGGTAGTGCGTCCTGCCCGAGGACAGGGACGATATGAGATCCGAGCCGAAGAAGATGAGGTAGTTGAGCATTGCGATAAGCGGCAGGAGATTGAACGGGAACTGCGTTGCCATCATCTCGAAAACGAAGAACGCCGCGTTTACATACGCAAGCCACTTTATTTTCATGGGGATTATGAACATGAACAGCACCTGCGTGTTCGGAAAGAGCGTTGCAAACGAGAAGAACATCGACAGGTAGATGTAATATGTTCCTATCGCTGCCGACTGGCCCGTGATGAGGTAGATGACCATGCCGTAAATGATGGTCAGTATTACGCCGGAGAAGATGAAGATGTTGAATCTCGCCGTGCCCCATTCGCGCTCGAGCGTGCTGCCGATCCAGTAGTAGAAATAGAAAAACAGCAGCGCCCACATGCTCAGGTCCTGCGGTATGAACATGAATGTTACGAGCCGCCAGACCTGTCCCTTCAGAATGAGCGCGGGCGAGAACGCAAAGTAGTTTAAAAGCGTACGGCTGCTGTCCATAATGCTCAGCAGCCACACGGCAAGACTTATAACGACTATATACAGCATGAGATTCGGTATGCCGAAGCCGGGGTGTCTATAGCAGAACATATCAATTTTCTTATTAAGCTTTTTCATGCGTTTTTCCTTTCGGACATAGTGACACTGATTATATACCATATTGCATCTTACATCTAAAACGGGCTATTGTCCACAAAAAATTGTCGCAGGAATAACTTTCCCCTTTAAGTTTTTGCAATTATATGTTAGACTGTATTATGTATTATTATCTGTATGGGTGAGACAATGCAAAATAAAGACAACAGCTTCGAGATCAAAAACGACATAATAGAGGGCAGAAACGCCGTTATAGAAGCCCTGCGCGTGGGCAGGAGCATCGACAAGATATTTATAGCAAAGGGCGAAACGGACAAAACGCTCGGGCATATTGCTTCAAGGGCGCGTGAAAACGGGATAGTGGTCGCCGATGCAGACCGCCGCAAGCTCGACGCAATGAGCGTTACAAAGGCGCATCAGGGAGTTATCGCGCTCGTCGGCGTAAACGAGTACTGCTCGGTAGGGGATATACTTGCGCTTGCCCGCGAAAGAGGCGAGCAGCCGTTTATCATAGTGTGCGACGAGGTCAGCGATCCGAGAAATTTGGGTGCGATAATCCGCAGTGCGGAGTGTGCGGGGGCTCACGGAGTAATTATCCCCAAGCGCCGCAGCGCTGGGCTCACCGCCATAGTCGGCAAGGCCTCCGCCGGCGCTGCCGAGCACATGAGGATCGCCCGTGTCCCGAACATTCCCGCCGTGCTGCGGGAGCTTAAGGACGAGGGCGTCTGGGTGTACGGTGCGGCAGCCGGCGGCTCGAGCGAGCTGTGGAGCACGGATTTCACCGGTGCTCTTGCCATCGTTATCGGCTCCGAGGGCGACGGTATGGGAAGGCTCGTGCGCGAAAGCTGCGATTTTATCGTAAGCATTCCCATGGCGGGAAAAATAAACTCTCTCAACGCCTCCGCCGCAGCTTCAATAATCATGTACGAGGCTCTGCGTCAGCGCCGCAGCTGAGTACACGGGGATAAGTTTTATGTACATATTCAGTAACGACAACGACAAAAACGAATTTGATCTGGACAGCATACTGAAGGAGTTCGGTTCTCTTGACGAGGATCTCGAGGGCGAGATACCGGAGTTTGAGCCGGCCGAGCCAATTCGTGACGAAGCTCCGGACGGGGAGATATTCTCCGCCGCGGCGGAAACCGCTCCGGCACGGCGCGGCGCAGACGCTTTCGGGTTTGACCGCAGTGAAATAATCGCGCAGTTCAATTCCGACGACAGCGTGCACGGGGGCTCCGAGGTGATAGATCCCGCCGCGATAGCCGCCGAGTTTGAGGGCAGCGGAGCGGTGAGCGCCTCCGAGCCGCCGGAGCCTGTATCCGAGCCCGAGCCGCCGATAAAGGCCGCCCGTGAGGCTGCCGAAATGATAAATGCCGCAGCGGAAAAGGCCGCCGTGCACGGCGGTGAGGCGCTGGACGAGGTGGACAGGATAGTTGCCGAGTTCAGGCAGGAGCTCGACATGCGCTCGCATGTGATAGAGCCCGTATCCAATGTATCCGAGCCGTCCGGACCGGAGCCCGCTCCGGAGCCGACGCGTGAGCGCGTCGAGGCCGAGCCGGTGACCTTTGAGCCCGAACCGGATCTTTATGAAAACTCCGGACTTCTTGACGATGCCGACGAGGATTATGCCGCAAACGGCGATTTCACCCAGCCCGAGGAGCCGCCCAAGCGTGCGCCGAAGCACAGCCGCTCGTTCCGCGAATCCGTCGCCGTTCCGTTCATATCGGCTCTCGCTTTCATCGCCATGAAGGTAAAGCAGAGTCAGATGACCATAGGCACGGCAAGCTACGAAGCCGAGGATCTCGGTGAGGAGCTGCCGCCGGACAAGGCCGCAAAATTTTACGGGAAGCACATCGCGGGACTGCGTGTGAGAGCGAGGATAGCCTTCGTCCTGTGCGCGGTGCTTATTTACATAGCCTATGGGCTCCCGCTCGGCGGTGCGCTCACGGATACCGGCGTTAAAAGTGCGGTAAGTCTCATTCTGATGCTCTGCGTCATGCTGTGCGGACTTGATATCATAACGGTCGGTATAATGAGTCTCGTTCGGTTCAAAATGCACGCTTACGCGCTTATCGCGGTCTCGTGCCTCGTGTGCGCGATAGATGCGTTTTTAGTCGCCGGCGGCGTCAGTGAAAAGACTCTGCCGTTTTGCGTTATTCCATCGCTGACCATTGCTTTTGCACTGCTCGGAAGCGTGCTGAACGCGCGCAGCAACAGGATAATCCTGAACACTGCCGCCTCCGCCCGAAGCCCCTCCATCCTCACGGCGGAAACGCCGGTCACCGGCGAGGATATAACTCTCGTCAAGGCCCGCCGAACGGTTGACGGCATCGTGCGCCGCACCGAGGAGGAGGGACCTGACGAGTCCGTTTTCGGTATACTCACTCCGTATTTCATTGCGGCGGCTCTCGTTCTGAGCCTCGCGGCCGCAGTCATGAGCAAAAATTTTGCGGGCTTTGCACACATTCTGTCCGCCGTATTCGTATGCACGGCTCCCGCGGCGATGCTTCTTTCCTTCCCTCTGCCGTTTTTCGTTTCCGCAAAGGCTCTTATCCGTACCGGCTCGGCTATAGCGGGCTGGTCGGGGCTGTACGACTTAGGAAGGCTTAAGCACATCATAATAACCGATGCGGATCTGTTTCCCAAGGGCTGCGTCAAGATCGGCAAGGTACACATTCTCTCCGGCATGAAGCCGGAAAAGGTCATTTCGTTTGCAGGCAGCATAATTTCCGCATCCGGAAGCTGCATGGTGTCGCCCTTTTCCGATCTCATGCGCAAGGCAAACGGCTCCCTTCTGACCGTCGAGGGCTTCACGGTGCACGAAAGCGGCGGACTGAAGGCCATGGTCGACGGTGAGGAGGTGCTGTGCGGAGATGCGGCGTTCATGCGGCTCATGAGTGTCGTGCTGCCGGAAAAGTATGTGCTCAGGGGCGGCGTTTATGTCGCCGTTTCGGGCAGGATATGCGGCGTTTTCCAGATGCAGTATACCGCGACCGATGCCGTTAAGGACGCTCTCGCCGAGCTTATGAGCTCCGGCAGGCACGCGATATTCGCCGTGCGCGATTTCAATGTCACGCCGCAGATGCTGTCGGTAAAGTTCGATATGCCGACCGACGGGTTTGACTTTCCTCCCTATGCCGAGCGCTACGCCGTTTCGGGCGCCGAGCCGTCGGAAGGCAGCCGTCCCGCCGCGCTTGTCTCGCGTGAGGGTCTCGGCACGACCGTTTCGCTTGCAGGACACGGAAAAAAGCTGTACGGCAGGATAAGGCTCAATGTCATGCTCAGCGTTATGAGTGCAGTTATCGGCATGATAATGGCGTTTTCCATGAGTCTGGGTGCCGGAGCAGGAGCGGCGGTAATTCTGACATATATGCTCGTATGGCTGCTCATTTCGGTCGTGCTGGCGTTTGCGTCATAAAAAAATGTTGCGCTTGTTTTTTAAGTAGTGTATAATCAATCCGGTTAACTATAATTTTTTAATATATCTTTAGAGAGGAAAGCAACACATGAGCTACGAAACCAAGAACATAAGAAACATCTGCTTCATGGGTCACGGCAACAGCGGTAAGACCAGCCTTGCTGAAAGCATGCTGTTTACTACCGGCGCTATTGACCGCATGGGCAAGGTCACCGACGGCAATACCGTCTGCGACTACGACGCCGAGGAGATCAAGCGCCAGATCACCATTGCGACCTCCGTCGCTCCCGTAAGCTTCGGCGGCTGCAAGATCAATGTGCTCGACTGCCCCGGATATTTTGACTTCGCCGGCGATGTCCTCGCCGCTATCCGCGTTATTGAGACGGGCATTATCTTCTGCTCCGCCAAGGACGGCATCACCGTCGGTGCAGAGAGAAGCTGGAAGTACCTCAAGGCTGCCGGCGTTCCCGCAATGTTCTACATCTCCAAGCTGGACGAGGAGCACGGCGATTACTACGGTGTTCTGGCAGCTCTTAAGGAGAAATACGGCGCAAGCATCTGCCCGGTCATGATCCCCATGTCCGACGGCACCGGCATCATCGACCTTGTTCACAACACCGCTTACCGGACCAGCGGCGGCAAGACCTCAAAGGTCCCCGTCCCCGCCGACGATGCCGACAAGGCAGAGGAAATTCGCATGGAGCTCATGGAGGCCGCGGCAGTGACCGAGGAGCTCATGGAGAAGTTCCTTGACACCATGGAGCTTTCCGACGACGAGATCGTCGAGGGTCTCAAGGCAGGTCTTGCCGAGCGCAGCGTCGTTCCAGTCGTCTGCGGCGCGGCAATGTCCAACATCGGCACCGAGGCCGTCATGCAGGCCGTGTGCGATTATGTTCCCGCTCCCGAGGACAGATCCGCAGAGCCCGTTTGCGGCTTTGTTTTCAAAACCGTTTCCGATCAGTTCGGCAAGTACAGCTTCGTGAAGGTCGTTTCCGGCAAGATAACCTCCGACCTGTCTCTGCGCAATGTCCGCGCCTCCAGCACCGACAAGCTCGGCAGGCTCTATACCGTCTGCGGCAAGAAGACCACCGAGGTCAAGGAAGCCTGCTGCGGTGATATAGTCGCCGTCGGCAAGATGGAGTGGAAGACCGGCGATACGGTCTGCGACCCCAAGAACGAGGTCGAGCTGCCCGCTCTGGTCATGCCCGATCCCTGCTATTCCATGGCGATCTCCCCCAAGACCAAGGGTCAGGACGATAAGGTCGCCGGCGGTCTTGCAAGGCTCAACGAGGAGGATGTTTCCTTCACTCTCGTCAACAACGCCGAGACCCATCAGATGGTCATCTCCGGCGCAGGCGATATTCAGGTCGATGTTCTGTGCGCAAAGCTCAAGAGCCGCTTCGGTGTCGAGACCGAGCTCAAGCCCGCCCGCGTCGCTTACCGCGAGAAGATAAAGGGCAAGGTCGAGGCTCACGGCCGTCACAAGAAGCAGTCCGGCGGTTCCGGTCAGTTCGGCGATGTCTGGATCCGCTTCGAGCCGCAGGACGAGCAGGATGACATGATCTTTGCAGAGGAAGTATTCGGCGGCTCCGTTCCCAAGAACTTCTTCCCGTCCGTTGAAAAGGGTCTGCGCAATGCGGTCACCAAGGGCGTCCTCGCCGGCTACCCGCTCGTCGGTCTGAAGGCCACTCTGTACGACGGCTCCTACCATCCCGTCGACTCGAACGATATGGCATTCCAGACGGCCGCCCGTCTTGCATATCAGGACGGCATTCCCAAGGCAAAGCCCACCATTCTCGAGCCTATCGGTCTGCTTCAGGTCACCATACCCGACGCAAACCTCGGCGATATAATGTCCGACATCTCCTCCAAGCGCCGCGGCACCGTTCTCGGCATGAACGCCGAAGACGGTATGCAGACGGTAGAGGCTGAGGTTCCCATGGCAGAGATGAGCTCCTACACCATTGACCTGCGCTCCATGACTCAGGGACGCGGCTCGTTCACCTGCAAGTTCATCCGCTACGAGGAGGCTCCCGGCAATGTCCAGCAGAAGGTCATTGAGGAGGCAAAGGCTCTGGCTGAGGCCGAGTAATTTATGATAGTAAACGGCGGGCACGAGCGCCCGCCGTTTTTCAGGTGATAATATGAAATTCAGGATACCGGAAATAAAAATCAGGAAATCCCACTCAGCCGATGAGCGAAAGTCCGAGCCGGTCGTTGAGAAAAACGACGGTGCAGATGAGCTGCCCGACGAGCTTGAGAATACTCGGGAGATACCCGAGCAGCCCAAGCCGGAGCGTGAAAAGCCGCACAGCCGCGGAATGGAGATCTCCGAATCGCAGCTCCGCCCGATATGGGCCGGCGAGATAGGCTTCGGGCTTGTCATGGCGCTCGCCGCGATCGTAATAGCCCTTTTAAATTAAAAAACCGTCAAAGACCGACTGAGGCAAAAAGCACACGGTTAGTCCGGTTGAGTTAAGAAAACACACGGTCTGGAGCGCCTCTTTTCCGCCCAGGCTGCATAGAAAATCCCGGTAATACGCAAAGTATTGCCGAGATTTTGTTTTTATCTGATTATACCCTTTATAAACACGGGCTTTTCGACCGGACGGTCAGTGAGCGTGTAGCAGGAGTTGAGCATTTCGGCAGCTCTTTCCGCCGCCTCTATGCTCCGGGCATGGACGGTCGCAAGGCTCTCGCCCGCCCTCACCTCATCTCCGACCTTTTTTTTAAGGACAATGCCTACGGACAGGTCGATAACGCTCTCCTTCGTGGCTCTGCCGCCGCCGAGATGCATGGACACAAGTCCCACCTCATCGGCACTTATGTGCTTTACATAGCCCGAGCGGCTGCATACCGCCTCATACTGCACCGGTGCCGCGGGCAGCAGTGAGGTATCGTAAACCGCTCGCTTATCGCCCCCCTGCCCTTCGACGAGCTCGGCAAGCTTGTTGAGCGCAGAACCGTCCTCAATTCCCTTTTCGAGCATTTTGCGGGCATCGGCATCATTATCGGCTATGCCCGCCTCCGTCAGCATACACGCTCCGAGGGTCAGGCTCAGCTCGAGCAGCTCTCCCTTTTCCTCGCCGCGCAGCACCTCGATGGCCTCCTTGACCTCAAGCGCATTGCCTACGGCGCTGCCGAGAGGCTCGTCCATATCGGTAATAACGGCGACCGTCTTCTTGCCGGCAAGCCTTCCGACGGCGGTGAGATTTTCCGCAAGCTCCTGCGCGTCCTCTGCCGTCTTCATAAACGAGCCGCTGCCGGATTTTACGTCGAGGACTATGACATCGGCACCGGACGCCAGCTTTTTGCTCATTATGGAGCTTACGATGAGCGGTATACTCGGTACCGTTCCGGTGACATCGCGCAGAGCGTACATCTTTTTGTCTGCCGGGTCGAGATCGGCGGTCTGACCGGCAATGGCAATACCGAAATCGTTTACGTTGGAAATAAATTCTTCCTCGGAAATACCGGTGTTAAAGCCGGGAAAGCTCTCGAGCTTGTCGATGGTGCCGCCGGTGTGTCCCAATCCTCTGCCGGACATTTTCGCTATCTTTACGCCCTGCGCCGCAACCATGGGGCACAGGATAAGCGAGGTCTTGTCGCCGACGCCGCCGGTGGAGTGCTTGTCCGCCTTAACGCCCTTTATGGCGCTCAGATCCAGCGTTTCGCCGGAATCGCGCATTGCCATGGTGAGCTCAAGCGTTTCCTCCCTATCCATGCCGCGCAGCAGAATAGCCATCAGCAGCGCCGACATCTGATAATCGGGAATATCACCCCTTGTGTAGCCGTCTACAACAAATTTTATCTCGTCCGCACTAAGCTTTCCTCCATCACGCTTTTTCACTATAACATCAGTCATCAGCATAACCGTCACCTCCGCTGCTTTGTTAATAGTGCTGTTATATTAACACACATCGCGGAGGATTTCCACACATATCACAACTTTCTTTTAAATATGATGTAGGTCATGCCGTCTATTTCCCTCAGCCTATCCGTCACTGCGCCGAGTCTGCGTGCATCGGCGGGTATGGCAAGCTCATTCTCGCTCGCAAGGCAGCCCATTGCGCCCCGCCACCACACGGTATCTGCGGCCTGACCGGCAGGCTCTGCCGGCGCATCGGCTGCATATTCTATCGTCCTCGGAAGCTCTTTCAGATCGCTGCGGCTGAATTTGCGGTGCAGCGTCATGCACTCGCCCGATGGCTGAAGCGTTCCCAAGAGCATGCTTCTGCCCCCGCCATAGATGTATAAGCGCACGGGCTTTCGCGGCGCGAAGGTGCATTTTGCGCGCATAACCGTCATTAGCCCCTCTGCGGACACCGTAAGGCTGCCGCATTTTTCCCCCTCTATGTAAATCGGATATTCCATTTACCTGTTCCTTTATACAGCAGCTCCCCGAGCTCTCGCCCGGGGAGCCGGAATTTTTGTCCGGTCGTTTCGGTTTACAGACCGAAGCTTACGGCAATGGCATTGTCCACCTTGTTCATGGTTCCCTCGTCGAGCTTGCCCATGCGCTCGCGCAGACGGGATTTGTCGATGGTGCGTATCTGCTCAAGCAGAATGACACTGTCGCGCGAAAGCCCGACGCTCTGCGCATTCAGCTCTATATGGGTCGGCAGCCGTGCCTTGCCGGTCTGACTGGTTATGGCTGCGGCAATAACCGTTGGGCTGTGCTTATTGCCGGTATCGTTCTGAACGATGAGCACCGGGCGCATACCGCCCTGCTCGGAGCCCACGACGGGACTAAGGTCTGCGTAAAATATATCTCCGCGCTTGACTATACTCAATTTGATTCACACTCCGGGATCATAGTCGCCCGCTACATCCTATGTAGTGCGCTGACTATATTCTCCCACGGCAGCGTGATTTTTATTCACCCTATGCTCCAGTCTGAAATATCAATGAACACGACGGTCTGCTCCTTATAGCTTATCTCGGCGCTTATAGGAATGAGGTCCGAGCTTATCCAGACCGTTACGAGGTAATCGTCCGAGGGCACAAGACGCGCAGCTATGTTATCACCCTCAATCCATGTCATCTCCGTGTGCGCATCGGTAAGCGCCCGCGCCAGCAGCGGCAGCGCCGACATGGGGCTGAGCTCGGCTGCATCAAGGGTCCCGATGTCGAGTATGGCACCGTCGTATTCAAGGCTCAGACCGTCACCCTTCAGCCGCGCTTTTATGCCGGCAAGCATTTCGGGCTCTATGACTTCTACCGAGGCAGCGTCGGCGTTCTGTTCGTATCCGAGCTTAAATTCCGCCGTTTTATCGTCATACTCCGTTCTGACCACGGCGGTAAACGATATATTCTCCGCCTCGGCCGTACGCTTTAAAAACTCCGCAAACCGCTCCTGTCCGGTATCGGCACAGGCACACAGCAGCACTATAAGGCACATTATAAGCGGCACGATCTTCTTCATACAGCATCCTCCGTGAGATCCGATATGTTTAATCCTATTCATCGGCTTTGCCGGACATTATTAAAATTTACTCTTGACATTTAATTAAATGTGGGATTTAATATCAGGGTAACAGGCTTTGAAGCGGGAAAATAATATCGTTTGCACCACTCAGAGAACGGCGGTCGTCGGCTGAAAGCCGCCCGTGATGCGGATATTCGGTTCGCCCGCCGAGCTCCGGCCAATCACCGGCGGCGGTTCCGTTATAACCGGAAAGTGCGATAAACATCGAATCAGGGTGGTACCGCGGAAGCATGGTCTTTCGTCCCAGTGGGGCGTGAGGCTGTTTTTTTATGTTCATTTTATGTTCTAACGATAAGGAGAGATACAATGAAAGCACTCATGAACCAGCTCAGAGAAAGTGCCGTAACGGCAATTCTCAATGCTGACAGTCCCGAGAGTCTTGACGCACTCAGAGTAAAATATCTCGGCAAAAAGGGCGAGCTCACCGCTATTCTCAAGCAGATGGGCAAGC
>CAVGWF010000029.1:0-16311 GCA_963632825.1 Escherichia coli
CCGTTGCCGAGCTCGTAAGCAAGACCGGCAACCGTTATCAGCTTGTAAATCTTGTTGCTCGCCGCGCACGCGCAATATCTGCGGACGCCGAAGAAAACGGCATAGTTCTTGATAAAAAGCCGGTTTCCGCCGCTATCGACGAGGTTTACACCGGCAAGCTCACCATAGAAAAACAATAACCGTCCAGCGGAGCCTTCTGCTCCGCTGAATTTTGCTTAATTGAGGTCGGGAATGCCTGATAGTCACATAGCAAAAATTGCGGTATCCGCCGCAACATATAGTCTTGATAAGCCATACGATTATCTTATACCTGAGAGCATGCAGTCAAAGCTTGCTCCGGGAATGCGGGTTTTCGTGCCGTTTTCGCGCGGCAACCGCCGCAGTGAAGGCGTTGTGCTCGCGCTTGCCGATAAAAGCGAGTTTGAAAAGCTCAAGCCCATCGAAATCTGCCTTGATGAGCATCCGGTGCTGACCGAAGCGCAGCTTAAGCTGGCATTATGGATGCATGACAGGCTGTTCTGCACGGTTTATGACGCTGTGAAAACCATATTGCCGGCAGGATTTTGGTTTAAGCCCGACGGTGAGCGTCGGGTCAGCGATAAAACGCGTGAGATGATAAAGCTCACCGTCGACGACTCCGAAGCATATTCAGTCGCACGACAGAAGCGGCGTAAGGCTCCGATGCAGGCGGCGCTGCTTGAAACGCTGAGCACCACCGGAAAGGTGAGCGCTCATGAGGCACTGCATTTTACCGGAGCATCACGGCAATCGCTTAATGCTCTGATAAACGCAGGACTCGTAGAGACCGAGCAGGAGGAGGTTTTCAGGCGGCCGGAGGTCTGGAGCGGAAGACTCCGCCAGATTCCGCTGCTCAGCGCATCCCAGCAAAAGGTCTGTGACGGGCTGCGCTCACTGCTTTGCAGACCGTCTCCCGAGGTAGCGCTTCTGTGCGGAGTTACCGGCAGCGGCAAGACCTCGGTGTACATCCATCTGATAGCAGATACGCTCAAAACAGGAAAAAGCGCGATACTGCTTGTACCCGAAATAGCGCTAACTCCGCAGATGATACGGACATTTTCGAGCTATTTCGGAAACGATATTGCAATTTTGCACAGCAGCCTCTCTATCGGAGAGCGCTACGACGAGTGGAGACGGATAAAAAACGGCGAGGCTCACCTTGCCATAGGTACTCGCAGTGCAGTGTTTGCTCCGTTTGAAGATCTCGGGCTCATCATCATTGATGAGGAGCACGAGGACAGCTACAAAAGTGAAAACTCCCCGCGTTATCATGCGCGAGATATTGCAAAATACCGCTGTGCCAAAACCTCGTCACTGCTTCTTCTGGGCTCTGCAACGCCGGACATTGAGAGCAGATATGCCGCCGAAACCGGAAAGTATGCCTATTTTGAGCTGAAAGAGCGTTATAACGAGATGAAGCTGCCGGCCGTCACGGTAGTTGACATGAAAAATGAGCTCCGCTCCGGAAACGGCGGCGAGCTCAGCTCGATCCTGAGATCTGAGCTTGAAACGAATATTAAGCGCGGCGAACAGAGTATTCTGTTTATTAACCGCAGAGGTGCCAACAAGCTGATCTGCTGCGGTGACTGCGGTCACATATACAAATGCCCCAATTGCAGCGTATCGCTGACATATCACAGTGCAAATAAGCGGCTCATGTGCCATTACTGCGGATATTCGCAAAGAGTAGACGGCTCCTGCCCGGAGTGCGGCGGTATGCTGACATATGTCGGTGCCGGAACGCAGCTTGTGGAGGAGGAGCTTAAACAGCTTTATCCGGACACCGGAGTGCTCAGAATGGATACCGATACCGTTAAGGCGGCAGGCAGTCACGATGTGCTGCTGGACAGGTTTAAGAACGAAAAGATCCCGATAATGGTCGGAACGCAAATGGTGACCAAGGGACTTAATTTTGAAAATGTTACCCTGATCGGTGTAATATCTGCCGATCAGAGCCTTTACTGCGGTGACTACCGCTCCGGTGAGCGTACATTTTCACTGATAACGCAGGTCATCGGCAGAAGCGGCAGGGGCAGCAAGCCCGGGCGTGCGGTTATTCAGACATTCACTCCGCAGAATGAGACCATCCGCCTTGCCGCCGCGCAGGATTACGATCGATTCTACACAACCGAGCTCAACATGCGCAGGCTGCAGGGCACGCCTCCGTTTGCAGATATCATTTCGATAACTGCTTCCGGTGTGGAGGAGAGTTCCGTCATAAGGTGCTGTACAGATATAGCAAGGGTGCTCAGAGCTTCTCTTGCGGGAGGTGCCGCAGTCCTCGGACCTGCGCCTTTGGCAGTCGTAAAGGTCAATAACAGATACAGATACAGGGTAAATATATGCTGCAAAGCCGATAAAACCGTAAGAGCGGTTATATCGGATACACTTATAAGGTGCAGCAATTCCGGAAAATACAGAGGTGTCAGCGTGTTTGCTGACAATAACCCGTCGGATTAGGAGAAAAATATGGCGCTTAGAAACATAGTTACAAAGGAAGATAAAATACTCCACAAGGTATGCCGCGAGCAGGTGAAATTTGACGGCAGACTGCATCAGCTTCTTGATGATATGGCGCAAACGCTTGATAGCGCAGAGGGGGTCGGTCTTGCCGCTCCTCAGGTCGGAATACTGCGCCGGATCGTGATTGTGATAGAGACTAATGTAGATGAGGACGAGGATGAGTGGATACTCGAGCTCATAAACCCGACGATTATCGAAAGCTCCGGAGAGCAGACCGGTGCAGAAGGCTGCCTCAGCGTACCCGGAGAGTACGGTATCGTCCGGCGTCCCGAAACCGTGACGGTAAGAGCGCAGGACCGCGACGGTGAGTGGTTTGAATACGAAGGTCATGGGCTTACGGCAAGATGCATCTGCCATGAGCTCGACCATCTTGACGGGCATCTGTTTACGGAAAAGGCTGAGCGTATGCTCAGTGAGGACGAGATAAAAAGGGGAAGCGAGGAAGCGTAATGCGAGTTGTTTTTATGGGTACGCCGGACTTTGCGGCGGCATCACTGAAAAAGCTCATAGAGGAAAGATATGATGTTGCCGCGGTGTTCACCCAGCCGGACAAGCCGCGCAACCGCGGGATGAAGCTCTCATTCAGCCCGGTCAAGGAGCTTGCTGTGGAAAACGGTATTCCCGTTTACCAGCCGATAAAGCTGCGCGACGGAAGCGCGACCGAGCTTATGAAGAAGCTTGCGCCCGATATTCTTGTTGTCGTAGCCTATGGGCGCATACTGCCGGATGATATGCTTTCGGTTCCCAAATACGGAGCCGTCAATGTTCATGCCTCACTTCTGCCTAAGTACAGGGGCGCGGCTCCCATACAGTGGGCAGTGCTCAACGGCGATAAGGTCACCGGTGTTTCTACGATGTATCTCGCCTCTGAAATGGATACCGGCGATGTGATTTATACAGCAGAGACCGAGATCGGCGAGTTTGAGACATCCGGAGAGCTTTTTGACAGACTCATGGTGATGGGCGCCGAACTGCTTGACAAAACCCTGCGCGATATTGCTTCCGGCTGCGCTCCCCGCACCGCTCAGGATCATGACAAGGCGAGCTATGTCAAAATGCTCGACAAGAGCATGAGCCCCATAGACTGGACAAAATCACCGCGCGAGATAGTCAAATGGATATACGGATTACAGCCGTGGCCTGTTGCTTCAGCGGAACTGAGCGGTGGGACATTCAAGATATACGGAGCCGAATATACGCAGACAAGAACCGAAAAATCGCCGGGAAGCATCGTAAGTGCCGGTAAGAACGGTATAGAGATCGCCTGCGGAGGCGGCGAGACGGTCATGATAACCCAGCTTCAGGCCCCCGGAAAAAAGCGCATGAAAGCCGCGGACTATCTGCTCGGACACCCTATCAGAACAGAGGAGTAAGCAGTGGATAAAGCCAGAGAGGCCGCCGTTTATGCCCTTGAAAGAGTGAGGCGGGACGGAGCATGGTCGTCGGCGCTGACCGATACCGTAAAAAATAAATATGCGCTGGATGACCGCTCACTGTCGCTGGCAGTCGGCATAAGCCTTGGTGTTCTTCAGAATATGACCCTCTGCGATTTTTATATTGACCATTTCAGCAGAGCCGCTTCAAAGATAGAGCCGAAGGTTCGGGATATCCTGCGCTGTGCGGCATATCAGATGCTTTTCATGGATAAGATACCCGTGTCAGCCGCAGTAAACGAGGCGGTTGCACTGTGCAAAAAGCTGGGCTATTCAAGGGCTGCCGGCTTCTGCAACGCTGTTTTGAGAAAGCTTGGCAATGCCGAAAGACTGCCGGAAATTCCGGACAGAGGAACAGCCCGTTATCTGTCGGTAAAGTACAGCCATCCGCGGTGGTTTGCGGAATATATGATCGGAAGGCGCGGTTATGACGGTGCCGAGGCACTTTTAAGAGCCGATAACGCCGTGCCGGAGACCACCTTGCAGGTGAATACGCTCAGAACAAGCACGGGAGAGCTCCTTGAAATGCTCGTAAGTGCCGGAATAGCCTGCTCTGAGCACCCGTGGCTGCCCGACTGCATAACCGTGTCCGGAAGCGTTACCGCAATGCCCGGATTTGATGATGGGCTTTTTTATGTTCAGGACCCTGCCGCCAAGTGTGTAGCCTTGTGTGCGGAGCTCAAAGAGTCTTACCGTGTTCTTGATGCCTGCGCAGCCCCCGGCGGTAAGAGCTTTGCCGCAACCATTGCTATGGGTGACCGCGGCAGCGTAGATTCATGTGATATCCATAAGAAAAAGATAGCTCTTATAAAAAACGGTGCACAGAGACTCGGACTTAGCTCCATAAATGCCTTTGCACGCGACGCAAGAGAGCCTGTAGTCGGTAAATACGATGTCATAATTGCTGATGTGCCGTGCTCCGGCTACGGTGTCATAAGAAAAAAGCCCGAGATACGGTTCAAGCCGCGGACAGACAGTGCAGGACTCCCGCCCGTTCAGTCGGCGATACTCGAAAACCTTTCGGGTGCCGTCAGGTCAGGAGGCGCGCTCATATATTCTACCTGCACGGTACTCAAGGAAGAAAATGAAGACATAGTGGCTGCATTTTTGGAAAGACACCATGAATTTACTGCCGAGAGCTTCAGACTCCCCAATGGTGAGACAGCCCCTGACGGACATATGACATTTTGGAGCGACATTCACGGCACAGACGGATTTTTTATCTGTAAACTGAGGAGAAAATGATGGAAAACCTGAGAAATTTGCTTCCGGATGAGCTTGAGGGAGCGTTAAGTGAGCTCGGTGAACCGAAATACCGCGCAAAGCAGGTGTTTAAGTGGCTCGGCAGGGGTATCGGGAGCATAGACGAAATGAGCGATATTCCAAAGCCGCTGAGAGAAAAGCTCAAGGAGAGCTACACGCTCTACCGCCCCAAGGTGCTAAGCAAGCAGGTATCCAAGCTTGACGGAACGATAAAATATCTTTGGGAGCTCAGTGACGGAAATGCGGTTGAGACCGTTGTTATGAGCTATAAGCACGGAAACACCGTCTGCGTTTCAACGCAGGTCGGATGCCGCCAGGGCTGTGCCTTCTGCGCTTCAACGATAGGAGGACTTGTCAGAGGGCTTGAGGCGAGGGAGATTCTCGAGGAGGTCTTGTTTTCACAGCTTGATTCCGGAAAGACGATCTCCAATATCGTCCTCATGGGCATCGGAGAGCCGCTCGACAATTTTGACAATGTTGTCAGGTTTTTAAAGCTTGTAAATTCCCCCGACGGCTTAAATATCGGCATGAGACACATATCGCTTTCTACCTGCGGGCTCACAGAAATGTTTGACAAACTGGCGGATCTTAATTTACAATTGACATTGTCGGTATCCCTGCATGCTCCGGACGATGAGACCCGCTCAAAAATAATGCCTGCCAACCACGGCAGGGGGGTTGAGCAGCTCATGGAATGCTGCAAGCGCTATTATGAGCGCACCGGACGCAGGATATCCTTTGAGTATATTATGATAGACGGCGTTAATGACACCGAATATCATGCACGGCTGCTTGCGAAAAGAGCAAGGTATGTAGGTGCGCATGTTAACCTGATCCCCATGAACCATGTTGAGGAGAGCCGCTTCCGTCCGTCAACGCAGGGGCATATAAAAGCCTTTGTGAAGGTTCTTGAGGACAACGGAGTCAATGTCACCGTGCGGCGTAAGCTTGGCGGCGATGTGGATGCATCGTGCGGTCAGCTTCGAAGAAAGATGCAGAAGGACAAATAAAATGAGAAGTTTCGGGATCACTGACAAGGGTAAGGTCAGAAGCGAAAATCAGGACAGCTATATAATCGAAAACTGTGACAAGAGAAACTGCGTCGTAGCGGTTATATGCGACGGTATGGGCGGTGCAAAAGCCGGAGACCTTGCGAGCCGCCTCTCCAGCAAGGAGTTTGTCAGCAGAGTTTATGACAGCCTTGCCGCACCTCGTCTTTTTATGGAAAATCAGGAGAAGCTGCTGAAGGACAGCTGCGACGAGGCTAACGGTGTTGTATACGAATATTCCCGCTTTGATGCAAATTACGACGGTATGGGCACCACCCTCGTCGGCGGTATAATAGCCCGCCGTAAGGCCTATCTGGTAAACGTAGGCGACAGCCGCGCTTATCATCTGAAAAAATCCGGTATAGAGCAGATAAGCCGCGATCATTCATATGTTCAGGAGCTTGTAGCCATGGGTGCGATAACGCCCGAGGAGGCTCTGCACCATCCGAAGAAAAATATTATCACACGCGCACTCGGGGTAGACAGCAATGTTGAGGCTGATTATTTTGAATGCACTCTTGCCAGAGGCGACGGTATCCTGCTCTGCTCGGACGGGCTGAGCAATATGGTTACCGATAAGGAGATATTTGACTGCTACATGGAAAATGCTCTGCCCGATGATGTTTGCAGAAAGCTTATGAAGCTTGCGCTTGAGCGCGGTGCGAGGGACAATGTGTCAATCGTACTTGTTAAAACTTGACATTCGAGGATGCCGATATGGAAAACAGTACTGATAAATATATAGGGAAACTGCTTGATGGGCGATATGAGATAATTGAGCTCATAGGCTCCGGCGGTATGGCAAATGTATATAAGGCGCTGTGTCACAGGCTCAACAGATACGATGCGGTTAAGATAATGCGGGACGAGACAGCCGCAAATGAGGATTTCAGAAAGCGCTTTCGCGCGGAATCTCAGGCAGTTGCCATGCTCTCTCATCCGAACATCGTATCCGTCTACGACGTTAGCCACAGCGACGATGTTGAATATATAGTCATGGAGCTCATAGACGGCATGACACTGAAGGAGTATCTGCGGCTCAAGGGGGCACTTGATCCGAGCGAGGCGCTCGGCTTTGCCATTCAGATCGCAAAGGCTCTCGAGCATGCCCACGGTAAGGGCATAATCCACCGTGATATCAAGCCGCAGAATATAATGCTGCTTAAAGACGGCATGATAAAGGTCGCCGACTTCGGCATTGCATCGCTGCAAAACGACATTGAGGAAAACAACGGCGAAACGGTAGGCTCGGTCCACTATATAGCCCCGGAACAGGCGAGGGGAGCTGCACCCGATGCCCGCAGCGATATATATTCACTCGGCATAGTCATGTACGAAATGCTCACCGGAAGGCTCCCGTACGTCGGCTCATCCGATGTTGAGGTCGCCGTCAAGCATATGAATACCCAGGCTGTCAATCCCCGTGAGATATCTCCCGATGTGCCCGAAGAGCTTGAAAGAATATGCCTCAAGGCCATGGATTCGGATATTGACACGCGGTATCAGACGGCAGGGGAGCTTCTCGAGGATCTTGAGCAGTTTAAAAATCAAAGCCTTGCAAGCCACATACT
This sequence comes from Escherichia coli, assembly GCA_963632825.1. Lineage (GTDB taxonomy): Bacteria > Bacillota > Clostridia > Oscillospirales > Oscillospiraceae > F23-B02. The sequence continues at coordinate 7,858 of CAVGWF010000029.1, forward strand.
TGAGGACTCGGATTCCGTACTTATTGATGATGAGCAGGCGGAAAAGCTGAGAAAACGCAAACGCAAACACGGCAGCCGGCTTGCGTTCACCACTGGGTTCGTTGCCGTGCTGATCTTTATTGTAATCGGCTTCGTCTTTATTTACAGCTATCTTCTGAAGGATATGGTCTCGGATCCCGTAGAGGTCCAGGTTGATGATTTCGTCGGCAGGTACTATGAGGATGTCATAAATGATAAGGATAACAAGCAGATATACGATTTCAAGATCACATTCAAGGTCGACCTTGAGCACGAATACGGCATAATTCTTTCACAGACTCCGGAAGCGGGAAGAATCAAAAAGATAGGCTCAAAGGGCGATAAAATAGAGATAGAGCTCATCTGTGCCGCCGAGACTGTTGACGATGAAAAGCGCCTGCTTAAGGTTCCGGATATTCTGAATCTGAATAAGGATGAGGCTATAAGCATCATTCAGGATTCGGGCTTCAGATATTCCATTACACAGGCTCCGTCAGACAGCATAACAAAGGGCTATGTCATAAGCACCGATCCAGCTGCGGGAGCTGCTGCCGACGAGGATTCAGAGGTAAAGATCGTCATAAGCACGGGACCGGAGATCGTCATGACGCAGATGCCGCAGCTGAAGGGACTGACCAAGGATGCTGCCATAGCCAAGATAGAAAGCAGCAATCTGAGCGTGGGAACCGTGTCTACTGCCGAAAGCGACCTTGAGGCAGGAACGGTCATAGAGCAGAATGTAGCTGCGGGAACTAAGGTAGAGGAGCACACGAAGATAAACTTTACCGTTTCGTCCGGAAGCGGAGGCTAAATGGAAGGTATCATAATCAAGGCTCTGAGCGGCTTTTACTATGTAGCTGCACAGGGCAACGTGTATGAGTGCAGGGCAAGAGGCAGATTCCGCCTCGACGGCACATCGCCGCTGGTGGGAGATGCCGTCAGCTTTGATGCCGACGGCACAAAGGGCTATGTCACCTCGATACATGAGCGGAAAAACTTCTTTATCCGCCCCACCGTCGCAAACATTGATGCGCTTGTGTTCATAGCGGCCAACACGAATCCCGTTACCGATCCTTTTTTGATAGACAGGGTGTCCGTTATAACGGAAGAGACCGGATGCGATCTGCTCGTGTGCATTAATAAAGCCGATGTTGACAGAGGTAATGAGCTGTATTCCATATACTCGTCATCTGGTTTTGAGACATTGCGTGTCAGCGCCGAAACGGGAGAAGGCATCGAGGAGCTTAAGCGGAGGCTGCAGGGCAGGATATGCGCCTTCACCGGCAACTCCGGTGTCGGAAAATCGAGCATTTTAAACGCAATGCTGCCGGAACTCAGACTCCCTGTAGGGGAGGTGAGCGAGAAGCTTGGCAGAGGCAGGCATACTACTCGGCATGTAGAGCTGTATGATGCCGGAAACGGCACATTTATTGCCGATACTCCCGGCTTTGCTTCGTTTGAGATAGAAATGATGCAAACCGTTGAAAAGCAGCACTTGCAGTATGATTTCAGGGAATTTAAGCCCTATATAGGCTTATGCCGGTTTGCCGACTGCGCTCATCTTAGGGAACCCGGCTGTGCGGTAACGCAGGCATTGCATGCGGGAGAGATAAGAAAAAGCAGATATGATTCGTATGTCAGACTGTACGATATGATCTCAAAGAATAAGCTTTGGGAAAATAAATAGAATAATAAAGCCGTCCCCGGCATAGTGTTTACAAAAACGCATGTGCTGGGGGCGGTTTTTTGCGTAAAGGTCCATGTGCACTGTTTGCTGCATTGGCAATAATCTCAGGAGTCATCATAATCCTGTCACTCATTCTCCCGACTCAATTTTGGTGGTTCATGCTCGCCGCGGCGCTGATATGTCTGGGCATATGGCTTTATCGCTGCAGATGAGAGCCGGTGTAATAACAGGGGCAAGTCCCGCATAATCTGTACAAAGCAAGATTTAAGGAGAAATGCCATGAAGGTCGAACTTAAATGCAGAGAGAAAAGCGAATATAAGCTGTTGTGCTCGTCACAGTCAAGCTCACAGCTAAGCGGGGAGGTCATTGTGCCCGATACGATGGAGGACATTCAGCGTATTCTGGGCTGCCGGCAGCAATGCCGTATCCGCGAAAAGAATATCAGTCAGGATGCGGTAAGCATATCGGGTGAGCTTGATGCCACGGTGCTTTATGTTCCGGAAAACGGTGAGGGAATACGCTTTATAAACTCAACCTTCCCGTTTGAGGTCACATTCGACGCCGCAGGCGCTGACAGCACGGCAGTGTCGGTCTCGAGAATAACAGCCATAAGTATAGATGCCAGAGCGTCAAACCCGAGGAAGATATCCGTAAATGCGGTGATAAGCATGGAACAGAGCTGTTATAAATATGCTGATATGGTATGGACGGAGGCTCCGGATCCGGCACCGGAAAAAATGTTCTTCAAAACCGCTGCTGCACGGTACAAGAGCATAACGCTTGCGGGTGAAAAAACTCTGAGCCTTGAGAACGAATTTGATATACCCGAAAGCGTTGACGGCGGCGAATTTATAAAGGCATTCACAGCCGCTTCAATCGAGGGCAGCGAGATAGTCGGCAGCAAGCTCGTTGTAAAAGGAAGAATGGATATCGAAGCGCTTTACATAGTGTCCGATACCTTGCAGCCGGTTCGCTTTGAGCTTGCCTTCTCTCAGCTTTTCACGCTTCCCGATGAACCGTCGTCTGCAGAAATCAGTGCCGCCGCAATGGTGACAGGACAGTATTTTGAACCGTTCGAGAATAAGCTCGCCGCAGATATACGGGCCGTGGTGCAGGTAGTCTGCATGCAGGAGCAGAGCATTGACTACATAAGCGACATATATTCGTGCAGAAGGGTGCTCGAATCAGCTTCAGAGAACATTGATCTGATAAGCGGTACTTCATCGGAAAAAAGAAGCGTAAGCGTCCGGCTTACATATACCTCGGATTACGGCATAAGCTCGGTATCGTGCTCACATACCGTTTTGTCGCAGCCCGAGCTGTCAGACGGCAAGGTGTTCGTTCCGGTGTATGTCGATGTTATATATGCCGACCCTGACGGAGCACTGCGTTCATGCAGAGTACGAGGCAGAGCCGACGCGGAGCTGAGCGGTGACTCGGAGCATATATACGCCGTATGCACCGACAGCTCCGTCAGCATTGACGGAAATACCGTTTCTGCAAATGTGAGCATATGCATCGAATCAAATGCCGTGTCGAAAAGAGAGATAACGGTCATATCGGAAGTGGAGGAGCTTGAGGAAGAACCTGACAGAACCGGAGCAGCGGCATATATGTGCCGCTGGAACGACTGCGACCTTTGGGACACCGCTAAAAAATTCGGCTCGGATGTTGAGCTCATCAAAAAAATAAACGGCCTTGAGACCGATGAAGCGGACGGACGGCTGCTTCTGATACCGGTTATTTAGGAGCATATATGAACGCATATGATGAAGCTGTGAGACTGCTGCCCGCAAAAATGGCAGCAGTTCTCGGAAAGGAACACGAAAACGCGGAGGAGTTCAGACTCAGAACAGGCGTCATACCAACGGCGCTCATCGACGGACGGGAGGCGGCTATAGGTGCGCAGCCTGTTTCCGGCAGTGATATTGCCTGTGTGGTCGAAAAAGCGACAAACGCCTCGGTGCATACCGCACAGCCGGATATGGCAAAGGGCTTCATAAGCTGCCGCAGCGGCATACGGATAGGCGTTTGCGGCTGCGGCATCGTACAGGGCGGCAGGATAACCGGAATAAGGGACATAAGCTCGCTTTCCATTCGTATACCGCACGAAGTGAAGGGCTGCGGACAAGATGTGCTTCAAACGGCTCTCACCGGCAAAACCGATAACATACTCATACTGTCTCCGCCGGGAGGCGGGAAGACCACCCTGTTGCGTGAGAGCATACGCCTGCTGTCAATGTCGGGAAACAGGGTAGCCGTCGCCGACGAGCGGGGAGAGCTTGCGGCAGTGTACAAGGGAAAAACTCAGTTCGAGCTCGGCAGCTGCTGCGATGTGATGACAGGAATACCAAAGTCGGAGGCAGCAATGATGCTGCTGCGTGCAATGAATCCTCAGACCATAGTTGTTGACGAAATTTCATCTCCCGAGGACATTCCCGTCGCCCGGATGGCTGCCGGGTGCGGAGTGCGTATAATCGCCAGTGCGCACGCCGGAAGCATTCAGGAGCTCACAAAGCGTCCGGTATACCGGCAGCTGCTATCTGAAAGGATCTTCGGGCTGGCCATTATAATCGAAAATGTCAGCGGACGCAGGTATTACCGCTGCGAGGTGCTGCCATGAGCCGGCTCGGAGCACTGATGATAGTTTTTGCCTGCACTGCGGCGGGACTCATGAAGGCGCGTTCACTTATGCAGCTTGACAGGCTATATTCCGAGCTTATAGCCATACTCGGAATAATGAAAAGCGAGATAAGCTCCCGCGCAGCACCTATGGACGAGATAGTTGAGCTGATATCCGTCGGACAAGCCGGATGCATGGAGCCGTTTACCGGGCTGCTCAGACAGGGAATTACGGACTTAGGCGAAAACAGCTTTGGCAGCATATGGAATGACGCGGTGTCGAAAGGACTGAAGAATATATCTCCACGCTCCGCACTTGCTCTGAAGTCACTCGGAGGCACGCTCGGAAGGTATGAAGCCGCCGAACAGTCAGCCGCCATAGAGCGCTGCATAACTATAATTTCCGCCGAGCAAAGTCATCTGCAAAGCGGGCTTTGCGCAAACAAAAGAATGTATATCGGCATCGGAGCCGCATCCGGACTGGTTCTGGCTATAATGCTGGTATGACGATGGAGGAAAAATGGAAATTGAGCTTATATTCAAAATAGCCGCAGTAGGTATACTCGTTGCGGTGCTTAACATCCTTCTGACCCGCTCGGGCAGAGATGAGCAGGCACTTATGACGACAATTGCCGCACTTGTAGTCGTGCTGATAGTCGTTGTTCAGAAGATCAGCGAGCTTTTCGGACTGATAAAAACACTGTTTCAGCTCTGATGGATATTGTGATAAGGTCAGCCGCGGCTGCAATGATCGCGGTGCTGTGTATTCTTCTCATAAAAAAGAGTAATCAGGAGCTCGCCCTTGCGGCAGCAATAGCCGTGACCGCAGTCATATGCTTTGCTGCGGTCGGAATAATAAGCGAGGTAATGGAGCTTCTGCGCTACGCAATTGAATGCTCCGGGCTCAGCTCGGCTGTATTCATGCCGGTACTCAAATGTGCGGGTATCGCAATAATCGTACATATGAGCACCGGCTTCTGTAAGGATGCGGGGCAGAACAGTATAGCATCTGCGCTTGAGATAACTGGCTCGGCTGCCGCTTTGTTTACCGCACTCCCACTGATAAGGTCACTATTGGATACGATCGGCGGTTTGATATGAAAAGAATTGTACTGATGATGTTTTTTGTCTCCGTTCTGCTTACAGCGCCGTGCTATGCGGAAACCTACGATGATTCATCGCTGCATAGCGCGCTTCCCGATTATGCCGACGAAATAGCGGGGGAGATAGGCGGTGATGCCCAAGCCGGGCTTGACAGAATAACAGAGACATTTACAAATGAGCTCTCATCCGGCTTCAAGGGTGCTGCAGCGCGCGCCCTGAGCATAATAGCAATAGCGGTTATATGCTCCGTGCTGACGGCGCTTGACGATAAAACACCGGAATATGTATCACTCGGCGGATGCGCGGCGATAGCGCTTATAAGCATTGCGGATGTGAATTCGTTTGCCTCCGCCGGAACGGGAGTTATAAACGCTCTGTCAATGTTCTCAAAAGCACTGCTGCCCGCAATGTGCGCGGCATCCGCAGCCTGCGGAACGATAGGCGCGGCAACGGTAAAATATGCGGCTTCCGTTCTTTTCATGGACATGTTCGTCACCATATCGCAAAGTATTATCCTTCCGCTTATTTATGCCTACCTTGCCGCCGCGACAGCGGCAGCAGCATTTAAAAACGCAAGACTCGGCGAAATATCGGCGATAATAAAGAGACTTTGCATTTTTTTCATGACTGCGGTTGCTTTAATATTCACCATATACATCAGCATAAGCTCGACGGTCGCCTCGGGCGGAGACGCGGCCGCGTCCAAGGTGGCAAAAACCGCAATATCCACAGCCCTTCCGGTTGTGGGCGGCATTATATCGGATGCCGCCTCCGCCGTTGTCGCCGGAGCAGCGGTCATCCGCAACGGTGTGGGCGTTTTCGGGATGCTTGCACTGCTTGCGGTTTGCGCCGCACCGTTTGCACTGCTGGCGCTGAATTACCTGACATATAAGCTGATCTCAGCAGCGGTCAGAGCATTCGGGTGCGGCACACTGTCCGAGCTAAGCTCAAGCATCGGCAGCGCAATAGGCATGATGCTCGGTCTCGCCGGAAGCTGCGCGATAATACTGTTTGTATCAATGGCTGTCTCGATAAAGGCGGTGGGAGGCTGATGGCGGATATAATGCATAATTGGCTCAGAGCAGTTGTCTACACCGGTATAGTATGCTCGATGGCAATGATGATAACGCCTGCCGGCAGAGTTAAAAGAGCTCTGACGATACTGTGCGGCATAGCCATGTGCTTTGCTGTGATATCACCGCTTGCCGGCATTGATTTTACATCATATTCGCAGGCTATGGCACAATACCGGGCCGATGCGGAAAAATACGCGGGAGACGGAGCCGAGTACAGTAAAAATTTAAACCGTACTATCATAGAAGACGAGTGCAGGGCATATATATTGGACAAAGCCGCTGAATTGGGTGCCGAGCTGAAAACGGTAGAGGTGCTTGCAAGCTGGAGCGATGAGGGCTATTGGTATCCGACCGGGGTAAGGATATGTGCACATCTCACGCCGCAGCAGAAGCAGGTGCTCATAGATTACATAGAAGCTCGTCTAGGCGTGGGCTCAAACGAGCAGGAATGGAGCGAATACCAATGACGGAAAAGGCAAAAGAGCTGATAGGCAAATATAAATATCCGATCCTTGCACTTGTTCTCGGGCTTGCAATAATGCTGTTTCCGGCATCCGGCAGCGACGATAAGAGCACCGAAGGTCAGGCAGATGAGCAAAGACTTGAGGCAGTGCTTGAGCAATGCAGGGGCGTAGGCAGCGCAAGGGCACTGCTCTCGGATAACGGAGCCGTGATCGTATGCGACGGTGCGGATGATGCCGCCGTTCGTCTCTGCGTCGTAAAGGCGGTAGAGGCGTTCACCGGTTTTTCAAGCGATAAGATACAGGTAATAAAAACTGCACCGAATATAGGAGGGTAACATGAAGCATCTTAAACGAAACATAACCATTGCAGCGGTATTGCTGCTGGTCTGTGCAGCAGTGTATCTCAACTGGTCGTACAACAACAAATGGGGCACGCCAGATCCGGCAATGGTGAAGGCTGAGGACGCCGCGATGCAGGCGGCAAATGAGGCGTATGAGGCGGCAAATACCAAGAGCTCCTCAGGTTATTTTGCCGAGGCGCGTCTCAACAGGCAGGTGTCGCGCGATGAAGCCATGAAAATGCTTGAGGACGCGTTGGCGTCAGATTCTGCCTCTCAGGAGACGGTAGACTCGGCGATGAATGCAATATCGGCGATGGCTAACTACTCCATGAAGGAGTCACAGCTTGAAAATAAGCTTCTTGCCAAGGATTTTGCCGACTGTGTTGTCTACATGAGCGAGGACTCGATAACCGTTGCCGTTCCCGCACCCTCGGATGGTCTTAGTGAAGCTGCGGTAGCCAGAATAACGGAAACAGTGACCTCAGAAACCGCTTATACGGCCTCACAGCTCAATGTAATAGAGGTGCCTTCGTAAAAAAGACGGGATTTCCCGTCTTTTTGTCTTTATTTTTGCTTTTGCCTGTGGTACAATACTGTGACGGAATTTGTGCACCAATAGTGCATTAAAAAATGGAGGCAGAATCATGAGTGAGAATTATATCAGCTGCAAGGACGAAAACGGCAGCATAAATATATCCGAAGAAGTTATTTCCGCAATGGTACGCACTGCGGTCACAGAGGTAGACGGCGTTGCAGCTATCTCCAACACTACAACCGGTGAGCTTGCCGAGCTTATCGGCATAAAATCCATGTCCAAGGGCATTACCGTCAGAATAATCGACGATACCGTTAAGGTCGATGTCATCATTCTGGTGCGATACGGCTGCAACATAGTCAATATCGCTCACGAGGTGCAGAATTCCGTGAGCGAGGTCGTGCATGCCGTTACCGGCATAGAGAAAGCGGAAATCAATGTCCATGTATCAGGCGTTGCATTTGAAAAATAAGTCGAGGGGTAAGGTAGCAAAATGAAGAGATCCGCAGCAAGGGAGATAGCTGTGCAGCTTATTTTTTCTGCAAATGCCACGGGGAAACCCGTGGATGAGCTGCTTGATGAGTTTTTTAACGAGGAGTATTATAA
>CAVGWF010000029.1:16322-25933 GCA_963632825.1 Escherichia coli
GAATATCCCGAGAAAAAACAGCGTGAATATATAGCCCGTCTTGTCCGCACGGCGGATGACTACCGTGTGCAGATAGACAAAAATATTGAAAAATACGCTAAGGGCTGGAAGGTGGATCGCATATCCAAAACCGCAATGGCTATCCTCAGATGTGCGGTATGTGAGATACTGTACATGGATGACATTCCGGCAGGAGCCGCAATAAACGAGGCAATCGAGCTTGCAAAGGACTATGATGAGCCGGAAACGGCTGCGTTCGTCAACGGGGTCCTCGGCGGCTTTATGCGCGGAGAAGGACTTGATGGCTGCGCAGAAGAAGTCACGGCGGAGATCGAGCAATGACCGATAAGAGCCTGACCGTTTCGGAACTCAATAAGATCATCAAGACGCTCATAGATGACGAGCCCCTGCTCAACAAGGTCTGCGTGCGCGGCGAGTTGTCAAACCATAAGATATATCCGTCAGGGCACCATTATTTCACTCTTAAGGATTCCGAGAGCAGTCTGCGGTGCGTTATGTTCAAAAGCAGTGCGTCCAGGCTGCGCTTTCGTCCGGAAAGCGGAATGGGCGTGACTGCTTTTGGCCGTGTATCGGTTTTTCCGCGTGACGGTGCATATCAGCTCTATTGCTCCGATCTCGTGCCCGAGGGTACCGGTGATCTCCAGATAGCGTATGAGCAATTAAAGGCAAAGCTTGCAGCGGAAGGACTTTTTGATCCTGCGCACAAAAAACCGCTGCCCCAGTATCCGGATAAGATCGCAATAATAACATCCTCTGCCGGTGCGGCAGTTCACGATATGATAAGAATACTCGGCAGACGCTGGAGATCAACCAAGGTCATTTTGCTTCCCGTTCGCGTGCAGGGCGTTGAGGCTCCCGCCGAGATCGTCGGAGCTATCCGCTATGCAAATCGCCACAGGGTAGCCGATCTTATAATAACCGGCCGCGGCGGAGGCTCGATCGAGGATCTTTGGGCATTTAACGATGAGCGGGTGGCCCGCGCAATATATGAGTCCGAGCTGCCGGTAATATCTGCGGTCGGGCACGAGCCGGATGTGACAATATCAGACTATGTTGCCGATGTGCGTGCCTCGACTCCGTCCAATGCCGCCGAGCTCGCGGTGCCGGACGAAAACGAGATTCGTGAGCTTCTCGACAATATGAATATCCGTCAGGTGCAGGCGGTGCGCAAAAGCATTATGCGTTTGAGCTCAAGGCTTGAAGATCTGAAAAGCCGGAGAGTACTCCAGGATCCCATGGTTTACATTGAGGCAAAGCGCGCTGAGCTTGACTTCGTTCAGGGTAAGCTGATTGCCGCCGCCGAAAAGCTTAATTCCGCCAACCGGCACAGATTTGTAGCTCTTGCCTCGTCGCTGGACGCAATGAGCCCGCTGAAGGTGCTCAGCCGAGGTTATGCAATAGCTACCAATAACGGCAGTGTAGTTCGCAGTGTAAACGACGCCGGAGCGGGCGACAGTCTGATTCTTCGTGTTTCTGACGGTGCCATATACTGTACAGTAGAAGAAAGTGAGGCATTAGGCCATGAATAAGGAAAAACCGAGCTTTGAGCAGTCTATAAAGCGGCTTGATGAGATCGTAAAGCTTCTCGAAAAGGGGGATGCTCCTTTGAGCGAATCACTGAAGCTGTTTGAAGAGGGCACGGCTCTCATATCCAACTGCAGCGGACTTCTCAACGAGGCCGAGCAGAAGGTCGTAAAGCTTAGAAAGGGTGCAGACGGTGAGCCGGAGGAGCTGCCGTTTGAGGAGTGACTATGACTGCTAAGGAATATAAAGATATTATAGATTCGGCTCTGAGCAAGTATTTCGTTTCCTCCGGACTGTCGTATGACGGACTTCTTGAGTCCATGAGATATAGCCTTACCGCCGGCGGAAAGCGCATCCGCCCGATGCTTGTGCTTGAGTTCTGCCGTATTTCCGGCGGCGATATCAATAAGGCTCTTCCGGTTGCCTGCGCAATAGAAATGCTGCACACCTACAGCCTTATTCACGACGATCTTCCGTGCATGGATGACGACGATCTCCGCCGCGGCAAACCGACAAATCATGTGGTTTACGGCGAATGCACCGCGGTTCTTGCCGGCGACGCGCTTCAGGCAGAGGCATTCGGCACGATCGCCCGTTCAGCACTTCCGGCCGATGCAAGGGCAAGGTGCGTTGAAATACTTGCCGATGCCGTCGGCAGCGACGGAATGTGCGCCGGGCAGTATCTTGACATGATAGGCGAGAGCAAGGTTCTTTCCGAGGACGAGCTCAACGACATAAATTCGCGCAAAACCGGCGCTCTGCTGACGGCAGCATGCCGCATGGGTGTTGCGGCGGCGGGCGGCAGCGATAAAATGCTTGATGCGGCTGCCCGGTACGGTGCCTGTGTAGGCGCGGCGTTCCAGATACGCGACGATATACTTGATGTCATAAGCACCAGCGAGCAGCTCGGAAAGCCTGTGGGTTCGGATCTTCAGGAGCATAAAAACACCTATATGGCGCTTTTGGGCGAGGGAAAGTGTATGCAGATGGTCGAAAAGCTCACCGAAAACGCAAAAACCGCGCTCACCGGCGTATTCGGCGACACAGATTTCCTTTGTGAGCTTGCCGATTCCATGGTGACCAGAAAGAATTGAAGTGAATAATCTGTAAAACCACAGCGAATATCTATTGTAATATTCGCTGTGGTTTGTTATTATATAAAATAGCATAATTTGCGAATAATCAACTATATACGAGGTATTGTTTTGAATATTTTGAATAAAGTCAATTCCTCTAATGATATTAAACGCCTTGCTCCGGAGGAGCTTCCGCAGCTTTGCGATGAGCTTCGTCAGTTTATCATTGACAGTGTTTCCAAAACCGGAGGTCACCTTGCGTCTAACCTCGGAACCGTTGAACTGACGGTGGCTCTGCACAGAGTGTATGACAGCGCGGTCGACCGTATAGTGTTTGATGTCGGTCACCAGAGCTATGCCCATAAGATAATAACCGGCCGCAGAGAGCAGTTTGACACTCTGCGCTGCTATGGCGGATTGTCGGGCTTTCCCAAGCCTTACGAGGCGGATGACGATGCGTTTATAGCCGGACATGCCTCCAACTCTGTTTCTGTAGCGCTGGGTATGGCGAGAGCAAGGACTATACAGCAGCAAAAATATGATGTTGTCGCAGTTATCGGCGATGGTGCACTCACCGGCGGTCTGGCTTACGAGGGACTTGCCAATGTCGGCGGCAGCAGCGAACCGCTGGTTGTGATACTTAACGATAACGGCATGAGCATAAACGGAAATGTCGGAGGAATGGCAAAGCTCCTGTCAAAGGAGCGCGTTAAGCCCGGCTATATAAATTTCAAGCGCTGGTACAGGAATGCCCTCTCGGGTATGAAGGGAGTTTATAATGCCAATCATAAGCTGAAGGAGATGCTCAAAAAATCCATATTGCCAACCAATATGTTTGATTCTATGGGCGTTTACTATCTCGGTCCGGTCGACGGGCACGATGTAGAGCAGCTTGAAACCGTCATCCGCTGGGCAAAAGAAATGCAGACGCCCGTGCTTGTTCATGTTATCAGTAAAAAGGGAAAGGGCTGCAAATATGCAGAGGAGCATCCGGACAAGTACCACGGCGTGGGTAAATTCGATCCTGCAACCGGTGAAATGGCGGCTCCAAAGCAGTGCTTTTCCTCTGTTTTCGGAAATAAGCTTATGCAGATAGCCGAGATAAACCACGGTGTTGTCGCAATAACGGCTGCAATGTGTGAGGGAACAGGGCTTACGGCCTTTTCCGAGCGCTTTCCGAATCGGTTTTTCGATGTAGGCATAGCCGAGGAGCACGCAGTTGCCATGGCGGCCGGAATGGCGAAGCAGGGGCTTACCCCCGTTGTCGCAATATATTCAGGTTTTCTCCAGCGAGCATATGATATGCTGATACATGATGTCTCGCTGCAAAATCTCCATGTCGTGTTCGGTGTCGACCGAGCCGGACTTGTCGGAAACGACGGAGAGACTCACCACGGCGCATTTGATGTAAGTTACCTCCGCTCCGTGCCGCACATGCAGATATTGTGCCCGGCAAGCTTTGCGGAGCTTGAAAAAATGCTTGATGAGGCAGTCAACAGAATGGACGGGCCCGTTGCCATACGCTATCCGCGCGGCGGCGAAGGTGCACTATACACGGGCTATGATCTGTCGCCGTGCGTAAAGCTCAGAGGCGGCGGAGATATAACCATAGCAGCCTACGGCACAATGATAAATACCGCACTTTCCGTCGCGGAGATGCTGTCGGCGGAGGGAATAGAGGCCGATGTGTTCAAGCTGTCGAGCCTCCATCTGCATCCCTACGATGAGATTATTGCGTCAATGAAGAAAACCGGTGTGTTTCTTATGAGCGAGGATGTCTGCCGCAGCTCATGTATTGCCGAGGATATATTGGCATCGGCCGAACGCAGCGGCGTAAGCCTCAAGGCTGTATATACTGCAAATCTCGGTGACGGCATAGTTGTTCATGGCACGGTGCCGGAGCTCATGAAGCATTGCCGGCTCGATGACAGAAGCCTTGCGGATGAGGCTGTAAAACTCGTAAGAGGTGTGAAGTGAAAAAAGTAAGACTTGACCAGCTTGTTTTTGATCTCGGTCTCACGGAAAGCAGGGAAAGAGCGAAAACGACTATAATGAGCGGTCTTGTATTCGTTAACGGTCAGCGTGCGGACAAGCCCGGCATGCAGGTTTCCCCCGATGCGGATATTGAGGTCAGGGGCGGTGCACTGCCGTATGTGAGTCGCGGTGGATTTAAGCTCGAGAAGGCACTGAAGGTCTTTCCGGTTGATCCAACCGGAAAGATATGCATGGATTGCGGCGCGTCAACCGGCGGATTTACAGATGTTCTGCTCAAAAACGGGGCGGCAAAGGTATATTCAGTTGATGTAGGATACGGTCAGCTCGCATGGAGCCTCAGGCAGGATGAGCGCGTTGTCAATATGGAACGGACAAATATCCGATACATAAGCTCCGAGCAGATATCGGAGCCCATAGACATTGCGGTTATGGATCTTTCCTTTATCTCCATAAAGCTTGTGCTTCCCGCAGTGTGCTTGCTTATTAAAGACGGCGGAGAGCTTGTATGCCTTATAAAGCCTCAGTTTGAGGCGGGCAGAGAAGAAGTGGGCAAAAAGGGCGTTGTTCGTGACAAGAGCGTCCACCTGTCCGTAATAAACGGTATACTTGATTTTGCTCCATCCGTCGGCATGACGGTAATGGGACTTGACTATTCTCCGATAAAGGGACCCGAGGGCAATCGTGAGTACCTTTGCTATATGAAAAAGTGCAGCTGCACACCGACGGAGCTTGACGCTGCGGCAGTGGTTGAGGCATCGCACGAGTATTTGTGAGGTAAAAATGTCAAAGCTTATCGTTTTGTGCCCTAATCCTTACAGAGACTGCGGGCTTAAGCTTACCAAAAAAGCAAAATTGCTCCTTGAGACCAACGGCTATCGCACGGCAGTGTGTCCCGTTTTCGGAGCACATGACAAATCCGTTATTCCGGGGGATGTTGAGCTCACCGCATGGAGCAGGGCCGCAGACAGCGCGGCGCTGTACATCGTCATAGGCGGCGATGGTACCATTCTTCATACTGCAAGATGCCTTAACCATACGGAGACACCGATGCTCGGTGTAAACCTCGGTACGAAGGGGTTTATGGCATCCGTTGAACCTGATAACCTTGATCTCATTCTCGAGGCTGCTGCCGGAAATTACTCATCGAGCTATCGCATGATGATAGATGTTGAGCTTATACGCGACGGTGAGATGATATACTCGGATGTCGGGCTGAACGATGCCGTTATACACGGTATGGGCGATTGTATAAAGCTCACTGCATGGTGCGACGGTGAGCGTATCATGAGCTTTTCCGGCGACGGTATAATCATTTCGACACCCACCGGCTCTACAGGGTACTCAATGTCGGCCGGCGGACCCATAGTTGAGCCTGAGGCGAAGAATTTTATCGTATCCCCGATATGCGCGCACTATATGGGGGCAAGGAGCTTCGTCCTTTCTCCGGAGCACAGAATCACGATACAGGCAAAAAAAATACACGACAGGCGGGCCTATGTCTCCGTTGACGGAACGGACGGATTTGAGCTTGCAAACGATGATATCATTGTTGTCAGACAGTCGCACAAGCTCGCAGATCTCATATACATCGGTCAGCGCAGCTTCTATGATTCGACATTCGATAAATTGCAGTACAAAGTTGACTGAAGGGAGAAAATCATTTGAAATCATCAAGACAAAGCGTCATTCTTCAGATAATTTCCGAGCAGGAGATAGAAACGCAGGGGCAGCTTATAAGGGCTCTTGCCGAGCGTGGAGTTGCCAGCACTCAGGCTACCCTTTCACGCGATATAAAGCAGCTCCACCTTGTTAAAGAGCTAAGCAGCAGCGGGAAATATCATTATGTTGTCAGCGGCAAGTCCAAAAACAACGACCGCGAAATGCGGCTGCGAAAAATATTCAGGGAAAGCGTCACCTCGTATGTGGTCGCTCAGAATATTATCGTTATAAAAACGCTGCCGGGGCTTGCATCCGCAGCGTGCTCAACGCTTGACTCAATGCATATTGAAACGCTTGCGGGTACTCTGGCGGGCGATGATACTGCATTTCTTGCGATGAAGGACAGTAAGGCAGCAGAGGATTTCTGCCATGAGATTGATGAAATGTTCTGATAAAGAGGTCAAATATGCTTACTGAGCTGCATATTGAGAATATAGCCGTTATTGAAAGGGCAGATATTGAATTCGGTAAAGGACTTACGGTCCTTACCGGTGAAACCGGTGCCGGCAAATCAATAATAATTGATTCGCTTGGAGCCGTACTCGGCGCGCGAACAAGCCGCGAGCTCGTGCGCAGCGGCGCCGAATACGGGATCGTATCTGCGGTCTTTGAGACGGATGGTGCAAAAAAATGGTTCGAGGACAATGACCTTGATCCCGAAAATGAGATCATTATCCGCCGAAAAATATCCGCCGACGGTAAGAACAGCTGCCGCGTATGCGGCAATCCCGTGACCGTTTCGCAGCTCAGGCAGCTCGGTGCACTGCTCCTTGATATTCACGGGCAGAATGACGGAAGACAGCTTATGGACGAAGCCTCACACCGTGATTATCTCGACGGCTTCGGTAGGACCGATGCGCAGCGTGCTGCGTTTGCAGAGGCTTATGCGGCGTATAAGCAGTGCAAAAGGGAGATACGGCAGCTTTCCATGGACGAGGCTGAAAAGCAGCGTTTGTCCGAAGCTCTCAGTGCAAGGATCGAGGAGCTTGAAAAAGCAGATCTCAAGATAGGTGAGGAGGAAGAGCTTTCCGCACGCCGCGACCTGCTCAGGAACTCGGAAAAGCTCACGGAGGCACTTGACGGAGCATACAGCGCGTTATATGCCTGCGATGAAAACGCAGCTTCGCTTGTCGACGAAGCATCCGGACTGATGACTCGCGCCTGTCAGCTATCCGATGATCTGCGGGAAACGGCTGATATAGTTGATAACGCATCCTCTCTCATATATGATGCCGCCGAGCGCATACGGGACTTTAGAGACAGCCTCGAATTTTCACCCGATGAGTACGATCGGCTTGAAGCCAGAACGGCAATGCTTAAGCGGCTGCGCAGAAAGTATAACGCCGACGAAGAGGGACTTATAAGGCTGCTTGACGACAGTCAAAAGGAGCTTTCCATGCTCGAATACTCCGACGATATGCTTAAAAAGCTTGAAAAGAGACTTGCCGGGTGTACTGCCGATTGTGTAAAGAGGGCTGCGGAGCTGACATCATGCCGTAAAATTTCCGCAGAAAGGCTTGAAAAACGCATTTGCTCAGAGCTCAGGGATCTGAGCATGCCGTCGGTCCGATTCAAGGTCGATGTGCAGCTGTTGGAAAATGCGGATGGCTTTGACTGTACCGGAGCCGATGAGATAAGATTCCTTATCTCAGCAAATGCCGGAATGGAGCTCGGACGCATATCGAAGATCGCATCCGGCGGCGAGCTCAGCCGTATAATGCTTGCAATGAAAACTGCTTTCTCCGAAAACGACCCCGTTGAAACCATGGTTTTCGACGAAATAGACACAGGCGTGTCCGGCATTGCCGCTCAGCGTGTCGGCGAGAAAATGTCCGATCTTTCGTGCGGCAAGCAGATCTTGTGCATAACGCACCTGCCGCAGATAGCGGCGCTTGCCGATTACCATGATAAGATAGAAAAGGTTGAGCGCGGCGGCAAAACCTACACCGTCGTCAAAGAACTTGACCGCTGTGGCAGGCGTATGGAGCTTGCCAGACTTCATGGCGGCGATGTGGTTACGGAGACCACACTTGCCGGTGCGGAGGAGCAGCTTTTGGCAGCTGATAAATATAAGTTGACAAGAAACGATTAGTTTAGTATAATCCGGAAAGATAACGCGATGAAAAGCACAAGTAGTCTGTCAGCAGCTGTGCAGAGAGCCCCTGTTTGCTGAAAAGGGGAGAGAGGCGACAGATGAATACGGCTTGGAGCGGCCCGCTGAAGGCTCAGCAGCTTAGTAGGCGGTGACGGGGGCGCCCGATACAGCGCAGAGTCTTGCACTCACCGAGGTCACTGCCGCGAGGCAGCGGCGCATAGAGGTGGTATCGCGTGTATTACGCCCTCTGTCTTAACGGCAGGGGGCTTAATTTTTTGGAGGTCATCATGGATATAGAACAAAAAGCATTGGAATATCACGCAAGCGGATATAATTGCGCTCAATCGGTATTTGCCGCATGCTGCAAATATACCGAAATGGACGAAAAAACGGCGTTGGCTCTGGCTGCCGGATTCGGAGGCGGTCTCAGAAGCGGCGAGATTTGCGGAGCCGTTGCAGGCGCGGTAATGGCGACCGATCTTGTATTTCCGTTTAACGATCCTTCGGATTCCGAAGCCAAGCAGAAGGCAGCGGCGATAGCGCAGCAATGCGTGAGTATTGCCCGGGACAAATACGGATATGTCCGCTGCGCAGATCTCAAAGGCAGTATAAATTGCAGTGAAATAATTGCTTTCATGGCGAAAATCGCCGAGGAAATTATAAAAAAGGAGAAATAATCATGGAAATTTACGAGGAACTCGTCGCAAGAGGTCTGATCGCTCAGGTAACAAATGAAGAACAAATTAAGGAAATGATCAACAACGGCAAGGCGACATTTTATATTGGCTTTGACTGTACCGCAGACTCGCTCCATGTCGGTCATTTCATGGCACTGTGCCTTATGAAGCGCCTCCAGATGGCCGGCAACCGTCCTATAGCGCTCATCGGCGACGGAACAACGCTCATTGGCGACCCCTCCGGCAGAACAGATATGCGTCAGATGCTCACCGAGGAAACAATAGCGCACAATGCGGAGTGTTTTAAAAGACAGATGGAAAAATTCATTGACTTCTCCGAGGGCAAGGCAATAATGCTGAGAAACTCCGAGTGGCTCAAGCCGCTTAACTACATCGAGCTTCTGCGCGAGGTCGGTGCCTGCTTCTCGGTAAACAACATGCTGCGCGCCGAGTGCTACAAGCAGCGCATGGAGAAGGGGCTGAGCTTCCTTGAGTTCAACTACA
>CAVGWF010000030.1:0-4247 GCA_963632825.1 Escherichia coli
CAGATCGCCGTGAGCGTCGCCATCGAGGAGGTTTTCGTGAACATCGCCCACTACGCCTACCCCGACGGAAACGGCACGGCCAAGCTTTCGATAAGCATAGACGACGCCTCCGACAGCGCGACCTTCGTCATTTCCGACAGCGGCATTGCCTTTGACCCGTTGGCTAAGGACGATCCCGACATTACGCTCGACGCCGAGCAGCGCGAGGTCGGCGGTCTCGGCATCTACATCGTAAAGCAGACGATGAACACGGTAACATATGACCGCAAAAACGGCGAAAACATACTCACGATGACCAAAAAGCTGGAAAGGAGTCCGAATAAATGACTATCGATCCCGAACGGAAAAACGAAACCATGACCCTTCATATCGGAGGGAGGCTCGACACCATAACCTCGCCGGAGCTTGAAAATGCGATAAACTCGCTGCCGTCTGAGGTGACCGCCCTTATCCTTGACCTGAAGGAGCTGAGCTACGTCTCCTCGGCCGGACTGCGCGTGCTGCTCGTTGCGCAGAAGAAGATGAACCACTCCGGCGGCACAATGAAGCTCACCGGCGTGTGCGCCGAGGTGATGGATGTGCTGGATATGACAGGCTTTGCCGATATACTGGTGATCGAATGACGGAGCTTGCGACAAGAGCCATTATCTTCGCGGCGGAGGCTCACGACGGAATGCGCCGCAAGCAGTCGTCCACACCGTATATTCTGCACCCCATGGAGGCGGCGGTCATCGTCGGCACGGTTACGGACGATCAGAATGTTATCGCGGCGGCAGCGCTTCATGATGTGGTGGAGGATGCGGGTATCTCCATGCATGAGGTCGAGGAGCGCTTCGGAAAGAGAGTCGCGGAACTCGTAGCCTCTGAAACAGAGGATAAAATGCGTCCTCTCCCAGCCGAGAGTACATGGAAGGCGCGGAAATCGGAATCTCTGCGCATCCTCGCCGAAGCGAAGGATCTTGATATAAAGATACTCTACCTCGGCGATAAGCTTGCGAACCTGCGCTCTATATACCGTGTCTGGAAGGAGAAGGGCGACGGCGTGTGGCTGGCCTTTAATCAGAAGGATCCCGCCGAGCAGGCGTGGTACTACCGCAGCATTGCCGACAGTATACGGGAGCTTTCCGATACTCATGCATGGCAGGAGCTTAATGTACTGATAGAAATGATCTTTGCGGAGGTATAAAGATGAATCAGCTGCTTACATATCATACAAATAACGGTGTGCTGACCGTTTGTCTCAACGGCCGCATAGACGCATCGAACGCTGCGGAGGCACAAAAGCAGGTAAATGCCGCACGCGCGGCCGCGCCGGAGGCCTCCGTCGTGATAGACGCGGAGGGGCTTGAGTACATATCAAGCGCCGGTCTGCGCATTCTGCTGCGTCTGCGCAAGGAGGCGCCCGAGCTTGCAGTCATAAATGTATCGCCCGAGGTGTATGATATTTTGGACATGACCGGCTTTACCGAAATGATGACGGTCAAGAAGGCATATCGCCGTCTTTCCGTAGACGGCTGTGCACTCATCGGCAAGGGCTCCAACGGCGCGGTTTACCGCTATGACGCGGAAACGATCGTAAAGCTATACTTCAATCCCGACGCTCTGCCGGAGATACAGCGCGAGCGCGAGCTTGCAAGAAAGGCGCTTGTGCTCGGAATAAATACGGCTATCCCCTATGATGTCGTGCGCATCGGCGAAAGCTACGGCACCGTCATGGAACTGCTGGAGGCCTCCTCCCTGTCCGAGCTCATAAAAAAGGACCCCGAGCATCTGGAAAAGCCGCTCAAATACTATGTGGACATGCTCAAGCAGATACATTCGACCGAGCTTAAGCCCGGCGAAATGCCGGATATGAAGAAGGTCGCTCTCGGCTGGGCGGCATTCGACCGCGAGCATCTGCCTGAGGAGCTCGGCAGCAAGCTGTATGCTATGGTGCAGTCCGTTCCTGAGCAATGCACGATGATGCACGGCGACTATCACACCAACAACATAATGGTACGCGACGGTGAGGCGCTGCTTATCGACATGGATACTCTTTGCATGGGGCATCCCATATTTGAGCTTGGCTCAATGTTCAATGCCTACGGCGGCTTCTCCGAGCTTGATCATTCGGAAATGGAGCGATTCATCGGCATTCCCTATGAGGTAGGCACAGAATTTTGGCACAGGGCGCTTGCCATGTATCTCGGCACGGATGACGGGAAAAGGCTCAAAGAGGTCGAGGACAAGGCAAAGATCATAGGCTATATGCGTCTGCTGCGCCGTACTATACGCCGCAGTGAGCCAAATCGTGAAAGGCTGATAGAGTATTACCGCGGCGCACTCACACGCCTCATTCCGACCGTGGATGAGCTGACATTTTAAAGCAAAAAATCTGCAGCTTTTTTGTAATGAACATGGCAGGTTCAGAGACATTTCTGAACCTGCCTATTTTTCGGCGCTCTGTTCACTATGTGCGTATTCTACAAACGACGGCTCCGAAGCGGGCATTGATATGTCAAATTTAATAATTATGAATACCGGTACTGAAAAAGCTTGACTTTCATGCATTCAGTTGTATAATAAGTGCATAAATATTCAAGGAGGTTCTTGTATAATGAATAAACAGGACATAAAAAAGGTCGTATTGGCGTATTCCGGCGGTCTTGATACATCCATAATCATTCCCTGGCTGAAGGAAAACTACAACGATCCCGAGATCATTGCAGTCTCCGGTAATGTAGGTCAGGCCGATGAGCTTGAGGGACTTGAGGAAAAGGCAATAAAGACCGGTGCCAGCAAGCTTATTGTTGCCGATCTCGTCGATGAAATGGTCGATGATGTTATCATCCCCGCATTGAAGATGGACGCAAAGTATGAGACATATCTGCTTGGCACCGCTTTTGCGCGTCCTGTCATAGGCAAGAAGCTTGCAGAGATCGCCGTAGCCGAGGGTGCGGACGCGATTGTGCACGGCGCTACCGGCAAGGGCAACGATCAGGTCCGTTTCGAGCTCGCCATCAAGCGTTTTGCCCCCGATATGAAGATAATAGCCCCTTGGCGTGAGTGGGACATAAAATCCAGGGACGAGGAGATCGACTACGCCGAGGCTCACAATATTCCTCTGAAAATCAGCCGTGAGACCAATTACTCCAAGGACAAGAATCTGTGGCATCTGAGCCATGAAGGCCTTGACCTTGAGGATCCCGCAAACGAGCCCGACTATGACAAGCCCGGCTTCCTCGAAATGGGCGTTTCCCCGATGCAGGCTCCCGACGCTCCCACCTATGTCACCATCGACTTTGAAGCAGGTGTCCCTGTTGCAGTTGACGGCGAGAAGATGAAGGCAAGCAAGATCATCGAGAAGCTCAACGAGGTTGGCGGCGCTAACGGAATCGGCATAATCGACATAGTCGAGAACCGTCTTGTCGGCATGAAGGATCGCGGCGTATACGAAACACCGGGCGGCACTATCCTCTATTTCGCGCATGAGCAGCTTGAAATGCTGACCGTGGACAAGGACACGCTGCACGAGAAGCAGAAGCTCGCCGTCGTTATGGCGGATCAGATATACAACGGCAAGTGGTACAGCCCGCTGACCAACGCGCTTGTCGCGTTTGCCAACGAGTCGAACAAGTACGTGACCGGCTCCGTGAAGCTCAAGCTCTACAAGGGCAACATCATCCCCGCCGGCACGACAAGCCCCTATTCCCTTTACAGCGAATCGCTCGTGACCTTCGGCGAGAGCGATTATGACCAGGCACAGGCTGCCGGCTTCATCAACCTTTGGGGTCTGCCCACCAAGGTTGATGCACTTCGCGAGCAGGGCAAACTCTGATACTTTCCGGCAAAAATTGTGCCATGCTTCGTTGACACCATTAAGTACAATAAATACTAATAAAAGCAGATAAAAACCGCGGGCAAAGCGCCATCCGCACTTTGCCCGCATGCTGAAACCAAGGAAGGCTGCGTTATGGCAAAGATGTGGGCGGGGCGCACGGACGGAAGCACCGACAAGCTCGCAGATGATTTCAACTCATCGATTTCTTTTGACTGCCGAATGTATCGGCAGGATATAACCGGCAGCATGGCTCACGCCGCCATGCTCGGCGCATGCGGCATTATCGGCAAAGACGATGCCGAAGCGCTCATTGACGGGCTGCAGGGCATACTCGACGATATTGATTCCGGCGCGCTTGCGTTTGACGCAGCGTGCGAGGACATTCATATGTTTGTCGAGCAGGTGCTCACGGAGCGGCTCGGTGATG
>CAVGWF010000031.1:0-54647 GCA_963632825.1 Escherichia coli
TTTTGCCATGTTGTCTTTACTTTTTTACCTGTTGCACTTCATATGATAATCTGTCCACCTTCCCCTTTGAGGGGAAGGCAAGGGCAGAAGCATTTTCCGCAGTGCGTTACCGTGACGGTGCAGATAAGCAACCGCCATTGTTCGCGTGCGCTGTATTGCAAATTTTAAGCTTGACTCTACAATAGTTATAGGGTTTACTGTAAGGCAGTGAAAGGAGTCCGGACGCATGGAAAGAGATCTTACGACCGGCAGCGTGTTCAAAAACATCGCCATTTTCTCGCTGCCTTACTTTTTATCATATTTTTTGCAGACCCTTTACGGGCTTGCCGACCTGTTCGTCATCGGTCAGTTTGACGGCGTTGCCGAAACGACCGCGGTGGCAATAGGCAGTCAGGTCATGCATATGCTCACCGTCATGATCGTCGGGCTTGCCATGGGCACGACGGTGTTCATCGGTCAGGCGGTAGGCGCGCACGATAAAGCCCGCATCCGTGCCGGCATCGGAAATACGATAACGCTGTTTGCCGTGCTCGCCGTGATTTTGACGGCGATACTGATGCTGCTGGTCCGCCCGATAGTTTCCGTGATGTCAACGCCTGGCGAAGCCGTTTCGGGAACCGTCAGCTATCTTCTGATCTGCTTTGCGGGCATCCCGCTTATCACCGCCTACAACATCATAAGCAGCATATTCCGCGGGCTGGGCGACAGCAAAAGCCCAATGTATTTCATCGCCGTCGCCTGCGTCCTGAACATAGCGCTCGACTATCTGTTTATCGGAGCGATGTCCATGGGCGCTGCCGGTGCTGCGCTCGGCACCGTGTGCGCACAGGCGATAAGCGTTCTCATTGCGTTCATAGCGATCAGAAGGCATCGCAGCATTGCCGTATGCAAGAGCGATCTCCGTCCCTGCCGCGCGGTAATGGGAAAGCTGCTGGGCATCGGCGCGCCGATAATGCTTCAGGACGGTCTGATCCAGATAGCGTTTATCATCATAACCGTTATTGCCAACCGCAGGGGTCTTACCGACTCCGCGGCGGTAGGAATAGTTGAAAAAATCATAAGCTTTCTGTTCCTTGTGCCCTCGTCGATGCTGTCGACGGTGTCCGCACTCGGAGCACAGAACATCGGAGCCGGAAAGCTTGACCGCGCCCGCAAAACTCTGGGGTATTCCATCTGCATCGCCGCGGGCTTCGGCATTTTTATGAGCATTCTTATCCAGTTTATTGCCGAGCATGTCGTCGGGATATTCACGCCCGACGCTGCCGTCTCCGCCGCCGGCGGGCAGTATCTGCGCGGGTATATCCTCGACTGCGCCCTTGCCGGAGTGCATTTCTGCTTCAGCGGCTATTTCTGCGCCTGCGGAAGGTCGATACTCTCGTTTGCACACAACATCACATCGGTCGCGCTCGTGCGCGTACCCGGCGCATATCTGACCTCGAAGATGTTTCCGACAACGCTGCTGCCCATGGGTCTTGCCACCGCAGCGGGCTCGCTCGTTTCGGTCATTATCTGCCTTATCGCATACTCGGTGATAAGAAAAAAGGAATGTGTCAATGAATAGATCCAAGCTCCTCTCCATCGGTCAGACCGCGCGGCTGTTCGGCCTGAGCGTCGGGACCCTGCGGCACTATGAGGCGTTGGGACTCGTTATGCCGGAGTACACCGACCCCGACACGGGCTACCGCTACTACAGCGCGCGCCAGTTCGAGCCGCTCAACACCATACGGTATCTGCGCACGCTCGGCATGCCGCTGCCGGAGATCTCCGATTTTCTGCAAAACCGCGATATTTCGCGCATTGAGGATAAGCTGCGGCAGCAGAAGGCGGTCATTGAGGAAAAGCAGCGCGAGCTTGAGATAATATCGCGCAAGATAGACAACCGCCTGCGCCAGCTCGACGATGCGCGCAGCTCGCCGCTGGACGAGATAACGGTGAAAACACTGCCGGCGTGCAGACTCGTATGGGTCGAAAGACCGCTGAGCATCGGAAGTCCGCTGGATGTCGAAATGCCCCTTCGCGCGCTTGCGTCGCAGCAGCCCGAAACCGCCGTTTTTCTCGGCAAGGTCGGCGTGGGAATATCCCGCGAGGGGCTGCTCGCC
Organism: Escherichia coli; assembly: GCA_963632825.1. Taxonomy (GTDB): domain Bacteria; phylum Bacillota; class Clostridia; order Oscillospirales; family Oscillospiraceae; genus F23-B02. The sequence continues at coordinate 2,100 of CAVGWF010000031.1, forward strand.
GGCAGGTTCGAGCATTACGACTGCATATTTCTCGTGCTCGACGACGAGGACCGCTGCGACGGTGCGGTACGCCGGCTGCCGGCGGCGGAGTGCGTCAGCGTCCGCTACTGCGGCAGCCATGCCGAGGCACCGCGCATATACCGCCGCCTGCATGAGTATATGCGCCGGAACGGGCTCACGCCTTCGGATTTCTCGCGCGAGATAACCATGATAGACTACGGCGTTACCGACGATCCGGAGCAGTTCGTGACCGAGATATCCATACCGATATGATATGACAAAAACCTCCGTTCATGGTGAACGGAGGTTTTTAAAGGCTTGTTATAGCTTGTTATCAGAGCTGCTTCTGAGCGTTGATCTTAACGCCGGGTCCCATGGTGGAGGCGGTGACGCAGGACTTGATGTACTGGCCCTTTGCTGCTGCCGGCTTTGCCTTGATGATGGCGCCGATGAGAGCCGCATAGTTCTCAAACAGCTTGTCGGCTCCGAAGGAGACCTTGCCGATCGGGCAGTGGATGATGTTGGTCTTGTCCAGACGGTACTCTACCTTACCTGCCTTGGATTCCTTAATCGCCTGAGCGATGTTGGGAGTTACGGTGCCTGCCTTGGGGGACGGCATAAGTCCCTTAGGTCCGAGGATCTTACCGAGACGGCCGACGGTGCCCATCATGTCGGGGCTTGCGATAACGGTATCGAACTCAAACCAGTTCTCCTTCTGGATCTTCTCGACGAGATCCATGCCGCCTGCGTAATCCGCGCCTGCCGCGAGGGCTTCCTCAACGCGCTCGGGCTTGCAGAAAACGAGCACGCGGACGGACTTGCCGGTGCCGTTGGGAAGGACGATCGCGCCGCGGACCTGCTGGTCTGCATGACGGCCGTCAACACCGAGTTTGACATGGAGCTCAACGGTCTCGTCAAACTTTGCCTTGCTTGCCTTTATTACCAGGCCGAATGCCTCCATGGGATCATAGAGGGCCTGCTTATCTATGAGCTTTGCGCTCTCTTTGTAATTTTTACCTCTAAACAATTTCGTTTCCTCCTAAATATGTGGTTGAGTCGGAATAAATCCTCCCACTTTTGCCTTTCCTCAGTCGCCTACGAGGACGCCCATGGAGCGGCAGGTGCCGGCGATCATACTCATTGCAGACTCAATGTCGGTGCAGTTGAGGTCGGGCATCTTCTGCTCTGCGATTTTGCGGAGATCTTCCTTGCTGATGGTCGCGACCTTGTCCCTCTGGGGAACGCCGGAAGCGGTCTCAATGCCGCAAGCCTTCTTTATCAGCAGCGCCGCGGGGGGAGTTTTGGTGATAAAGGTGAAGCTGCGGTCGGAGTAAACGGTGATAACGACAGGGATCATCATGCCCATGTCGCCCTTAGTGCGCTCGTTAAAATCCTTGGTGAACTGACCGATGTTTACACCGTACTGACCAAGGGCAGGACCTACAGGGGGAGCCGGAGTCGCCTTTCCTGCGGGAACCTGGAATCTGACATATCCAACTATTTTCTGTGCCATTATTCAGCACCTCTTTCTTATTATTCTTTGATTTCCTCGACCTGATCAAGCTCCAGATCGACGGGGGTCTCTCTGCCGAACATAGAGACGACGACGCGGACCCTGTCCTTTTCGGGCTCAAGCTCCTCAACTGTGCCGAGGAAGCCCGCAAGCGGACCGTCGGTGACCTTAACGGTGTCGCCGACCTGATAGCCCGTGACGATCTCGTGGCGTTCGACGCCGAGATCATATATTTCCTGCTCCGTGAGGGGAACGGCCTTGCCGCCCGCACCGACGAAGCCGGTAGCACCGCGGACATTGTGGATAAGATGCCAGCTGTCATCGGTCAGCACCATTTTGCAGAGCACATAACCGGGGAACACCTTGCGTTCAACGGTTTTCTCGCCCGCATCGGTGATCTCGGTGACGGTCTCCATGGGAATGTTGACCTCCTGGATCAGATCCTGCATCCTGCGGTTTTCGGCAGCCTTCATGATAGCCGCCGCAACTGCGTTTTCATAACCGGAATAGGTATGGATCACATACCATCTTGCGTCTTCTGCCATATCCGTTAACCTGCAAGTTCAAGGATGACCTTCACGACCGTTCCTGCGAGCTCATCAAAGCCCCAGAGGACGACGGCGGCGACGGCCATAACGAAAAGCGCCACACCGGTGTTCGTTGCAAGCTGCTTGGGAGTGGGCCAAATGACCTTCTTCAGCTCGCTTTTAAGCTCGCGGAACCATTTACCGATGCGCTGGAAAAAACCAAGCTTTTTATTATCTTCTTTCTTGACGGCATTCGTGTTTTTGACAGGAGCAGCTTTTTTCTTCTCATCAGCCATTTTTGCACTCATCCTTTCAGAAAGTTACTTGGTTTCGACATGCTTGGTGTGCTTTCTGCAGAAGGGGCAATACTTGCTTCTCTCAAGCTTCTCGGAAGTATTCTTCTTATTCTTGACGGTATTGTAGTTCCTCTGCTTGCACTCATCACATCTGAGCGTGATCTTGACTCTGTTGTCAGCCATACTTTTCGGCACCTCCTATTTTATTTACCCGCGTTACGGTGCGGGCATCTGCCTCCCTGTATGGGAACCGGATCCCTGTCCTGCGCGGCTAAATGCGCGCACAAAAAAGACCTCTCGTCCGACAGGTAATCAATAATATACCACGCCCGCCGCCTGAGGTCAAGCGTTTTTATCCCTCAGCCGCAGCTTTTTTGGGCATTCCAGCTCTTTGAAATGCATTTTTTGCGCACTTTCGTGCATTTTTGGCACAGGCACTGTACGGAGCCCTATTCCGTGTTATTATACTGTATTAAGTAAAGTGGGTGCATATATGAAAATAAACTGCTATGCCGCCTGCGTGACCGGCAGGAGACGGCAGAACAATGAGGACAATGTGTTTCTCTGCGGTCAGTACCGCGGGGATGTTTCGGCCGCGGAATTTTTCGCGCCCTATGACGGCGGCGAGCCGTTCCTGTGCGCCGTGTGCGACGGGATGGGCGGCGAGCAGTCCGGCGAAACGGCGTCGCTCGAGGCGGTGCGGATCCTGACGGAGTATATGAACGATTTTGCTTCGCGCTGCGGCGAGTATATTGCCGCCGCGAACGCCGCCGTCGCTGCGCACGGGGCCGACGGCGGGCATATGGGCACCACCGTGTGCACGCTGTTCATATCCGGCGGGCGCGCCCATGTCTGCAATGTCGGCGACAGCCGCGTTTACCTGAAGCGAGGCGGCGTGCTGTATCAGCTCAGCTGCGACCACACCCAGGCGCAGCAGATGTGCGACCACGGCGTTATATCCGACGGCGATATTGCCGCAAATCCGCACCGCCATGTGCTCACGCAGTACATCGGCATCCCGCCGGAGGAGATGCTCATAGAGCCGGCGGCAGCGGAGCCGTTCGACATTGCGGCGGGAGACATTTTCCTTTTGTGCAGCGACGGGCTGACCGATATGCTCGGCGATGAGGAGATATACCGTATCCTGTCCTCGGGCGGAAATGCCGAAAAGCTCGCGCTTGAGCTCATAAACGCGGCGATGAGCGCGGGCGGCAGGGACAACACGAGCGTTATAGTAGCGCGGATTGCTCCGTCCGACGCGGGAGAGCTGTTAAAAACCGCCGCGGCAAAGCTCACGGCGATGTTTAAGTGAGAGACGGAGCTATGCAGACGGATTATTACAAAAAATACGAGCCGGTATTCGGCGCATGGCGCATAGTGCGGGAGACAGGCGCCGGAGCCATAGGCAAGCGGAAGATCGGAGAATATTTATACAACAGGTGATAATAGATGGATATTAATTACTACAAGAGATACGAGCCCATATTCGGCTCGTGGAGGATAGTCCGCCAGCTCGGAGCGGGCTCGTTCGGCACCGTGCTCGAGATCGAGAGAGAGGACTTCGGGCACAAGTACAAGTCCGCGCTCAAGGCGATAACCATTCCCCAGAGCAAGTCCGACATCGACGAGGCGATGTTCGAGGGACACGACCGGCAGAGTGCCTCGGTTTACTATCACAACTTTGTTTCCGCTCTCATAAACGAGGTCAGCATCATGTCCGAGTTCAAGGGCGAGAGCAACATCGTAAGCTATGAGGATCATTGCGTTATCCCGCACGCCGACGGTATAGGCTGGGATATACTCATCCGCATGGAGCTGCTGACGCCGCTGCTCAAATATGCCTCGAGCCACGCGCTCGGCAGAAGCGAGATCATAAAGCTCGGCGTAGACATCTGCCGCGCGCTCGAGCTGTGCGGAAAGCGCAATATCATCCACCGCGACATAAAGCCGGAGAATATATTCGTCTCCGACAGCGGCAACTTCAAGCTCGGCGACTTCGGCATAGCGCGCACCGTTGAAAAGGACAGCAGTGGGCTGTCGAAAAAGGGCACATATACCTACATGGCGCCCGAGGTGTATAAGGGACAGGAATACGGTCCGAGCGTTGACATTTACTCGCTGGGCATAGTCCTCTACCGCTTCCTGAACAATAACCGCGCACCGTTTATGCCGCTGTACCCCGCGCCAATCGCCTACGGCGACCGCGAGCAGGCAATGGCGCGCAGGATAAGCGGCGAGGCGATACCAAAGCCCGTCAACGCCGACGACGCTTTGGCTCAGGTCGTTCTGAAGGCCTGCGCGTTTGACGCGCGCGACCGCTATGCAAGCGCGGGCGAGATGCGCAGAGCACTTGAGGCGGTCGTATCGAGCGGCGGTGATAAAACGACCGTAATAGACAACAATGCCACCATACTCGAATACGGCTCCGGCTCCGGTTCCGTGTCCCGCTCCGACCCGAGCCGCAGAACTTACATCCCGCCTGAGCCCTCGCAGAGCGCCTATGCTCAGCAGCCGAGCGGCGGCGCTCAGCCCGCTTACGCGAGGTTTGACCCGCAGACCGGAAAGCCGCTGTATCAGAGCGGCGCGGCTTATGCACCTCAGCAGCCTCAGGTGAGATTCACCGAGGAAAAGCCCAAGCGCAGCAAGACTCCGGCAATAATTGCCATATGCGTCGTGCTCGCGCTCATCGTCGGCGGTGTCATAATGTGGACAAACCGCGGAGGGTGGGACAGCTCACACACGAAGTACTATGATAACGGCGAGATGCTTACCGGCTGGCAGGATATAGACGGTGACCGGTACTACTTTGACAAGGACAGCGGCGAGATGCTCACCGGCTGGCTTGAGGTAGACGGCAAGTACTTCTACCTCGGCGATGACGGCGTTATGAAAAAGGGCTTTGTCACCGTGAATGAGAGAAAATATTATCTCAGCGAGGAAACCGGTGAGCGCGCTTCCGGCTGGCTCAACTATAACGAGTCCGGCACATGGTATTTCTGCGATCCCAACAGAGACGGCGCCCTTGCCGTCGGCAAATGGCAGATAGACGGCGGCAGCTACTACTTCGATGACAGCGGAAAAATGGCTGTCGGCGAGGTCAGCTTCAACGAGGAGGAGAGCACCGTCAACGGCGACGGCGGCACGACTACCTATTACTTTGACGATAACGGTCTGTTCCTTTACAAGGTACTGGATCTGACAGGCCTCGATACTCCCGACGGCTCGTATTCCGCCGATAGGCACGATTTCTACATAAACAGCACCGATATCTGGACGGGAAGCTACCGCGAACTGTACACGACCGCCACGGAATGTACCGAGCTCACCATAATCGTGAGCGGTGCGACATATTACGATAACTGCGAGTGGGTGGCGTTTATAAAGACCGACAACGGTTGGGAGCGCGCCGGCTATTTCGAGGTCTCATACGGCACGGGTTCGTTTGACGCGGTGTTCGATTCGCCGGTGAATGTTTACGCATACAAAATGATGCCCAACAATATTGAAGGCGCCGATACCTTCGAGTGTTCCGAGGATATAATGAGGATCGTGTACCGCAGCTATGACTTCGGCATGACCGACGGCACCGCTTGACGGCGCTCGACCGAGGAAGGCAGCGATATGAAAAGCAATAAGGTGTACATCATAACAGCGATAGTATGCGCCGTCGCCGCGATAGCGGCGGTGGCGGTGCTGCTGCTCGTTTTAAAGGACAGACCGGCAGATGATACCGTGCTCCCGACGCCGACTGCCGAGGTCACGGAGCCCGCGAGAACGGAAAAGCCCGCACCCCCCGTTTCGGGAGCAAACGCCAACCATACGCCCACACCGGGCAATGCCTCGAGCGCGGGCTTTGAGCCCGCCGAAATGACTGAGCAGGAGCTTGAGGACTATCTTCAGGAGATACGCGAGCATTTCAGCACGGCTAACATCGGCACCGAATCGTCGGATGCCGAAAGCTATCCCATCGGTGAGCGGGGCACGGCGTGGTTTGTGAAAGGGGAGCTTGTTCTCACCACCGAGGACGAGATCAGCCTTCCGAGCCTTGAGGGCTGCCCCCTGTATCAGCCTTGGTGGGATAATTGCAGCGGCGTGTATTACTATGACGGCACCGAGGGTGGTCTGGGACTGTACTTTGTCGTTTTCAACGACCGGGATGTCACGGATAATCGTCTGGTCTTGTATTTCCATGAGGGAAAGCTCATTCATTTTGCCTGCCACGGTTACTATACATACGACCGCTTTGATGCCGATGCAGCGGAGATGATATATAACCATGCGCTGCAGCTGTGCACCGACGGTCTCGCCGCGAAAGCTCACACCGAAGGCTGACGGTATCCCGCCTTCCCCTTGCGGACTCTATATGGCTGTAGCCCTGCTGAATACCCACCCTGAAAGCTCTCCGTTGAGCTTTCAGGGCTTTTTTGCGCAAAAGCAGCTTGCCGTCTATCTTGACACTGGATTTTTGCTCCGGCATGGTGTATAATCTTTCGTATCATTCGCCGCAGTGCGGCAGAACGGAGTTAACACATGGATAAGCACAGAGTCAATATATTCATCGCCCTTGTTCTGGTGCTCATAATAATAGCCGCCGTGTCGGCATGGCTGACCGGCGACAGCATCAAGGACACCGTTCCGAGCGAAACGGCTGACCCCTCGCCGGCAGTAACGCCCAGCGTTATCTCAACGCCGACTCCGGAGCCGGAGCAGTCGCCTGCCGTCAGTCCCTCGGCGCAGCCGGACGGGGACGATAACAATGGCGATAACAATGACGATAACGGCAGTGAGCCCGCACCGAGCGGCATAACGCGCTCGATCAATCAGTCCGGCAGCTTTGAAAGCAATACGGGCACCAAAATGATAATGTATGTCAATTGGACGGCCGTTTCCGAAAACAGCGAGACCGTAACGCTCAGCTTCAACATCGTCCTGAGCACCTACACGCTTTCGGTCGGACCTCACAACGGCATTATCACCGTAAACGGGGTAGATTACAAATTCACAAGCCCCGGTATAAGCTACCGGAGCGAAAAGGTGAGAAACGAGGCAAGCCTTGCCGCCGTCACCGCAACGGTCACGGTTCCCGCAGGTCAGGCGGCATCCATTCCCGTTTCCGCGAGCTGGGACTTCTTCGGTACCTACGGCGGCGTTGAGATAAGCCAGGTCACAGCAGGCGGAACGATCTCGATTCAGGGGTGAGCACCATGAGGTCTACACTTCGCAGAACATGGGCGCAGATAGATCTTGACGCGATAGAGTATAACTACAGGTCTCTGCGCAAAAGATGCGGCGAGGATGTACGCTTTCTGGGCGTGGTCAAAGCCGATGCCTACGGTCACGGTGCGGTGCGCGTCGCGTCGGTGCTGCAGGAGCTCGGTGCCGATTACCTCGCAGTGTCGAGCCTCGATGAGGCGATGGAGCTGCGCGCAAACGGCATAGTGATGCCCATTCTCATTCTCGGTCATACGCCCACCGAGCAGGTCCCGAACCTTATAGCAAACAACATCACCCAGACGGTCACATGCCTTGCAAAGGCCGAGGAGTATAACGCTGCGGCAGCGCAGTTCGGAGCCGTGCTGCGCGTTCACATGAAGGTGGACACCGGAATGTCCCGCCTTGGCGTTCTGTGCGCAGGCAAGCATTTCGAGACCGGCGTTAAAGGCATCGTTGACAGCTGCAATATGCCGTTTCTTGAGGTAGAGGGCATCTTTACCCATTTCTCGGTTGCCGACGAGACGGATGCGGACAATACGGCGTATACAAGGGCACAGTTTGAGCTGTTCTGCAGCACGGTACGCGCCGTGGAGGACACCCTCGGCAGGCGCATCCCGCTGCACCACTGCGCAAACACCGGTGCCGTTGCGCTCCATCCCGGGACATATATGGACATGGTGCGCCCAGGACTTCTGCTGTACGGCTGCGGCGAGCTTGCAGGGGCGCTCGGTCTGCACCCCGCCATGACCCTCAAGGCTGCCATAAATACGATAAAGACCTACGACGAGGGCACCGATATAAGCTACGGCAGGCTCTACAGAACAAGCGGCAAAACCCGCATAGGCGTTATACCCTACGGCTATGCCGACGGCTTCTTCCGCTGCCTTTCAAACCGGTGCAGCATCATGACCGCCAGCGGTCCTGCACCTCTGCGCGGCAGGATATGCATGGATATGAGCATGATAGATCTGACAGAGCTGCCGGATGTCGGAGTCGGCGACGAGGTCGAGATATTCGGCGAGAACAACCGCGTTGAGGAGCTTGCCGCCATTGCGGGGACGATACCGTATGAGCTCGTCTGCGCCGTGAGCAAGCGTGTCCCGAGAGTTTATATACGAAACGGACAGGAGATCGACAGAGAGCTCCTTCTCCGGTTCTGAACAGGAATTTTTTACTCAGAGAAAAGAAAAAATCCCGACAATACCTTGTGTATTGCCGGAATTTTTCATTTATGCCGCAGGCCTTCTTATCTCAACCGCTCCCGAGCGGAGCGGTTTTTCTTACTTCCTGAGATATTCGGAGCCGATGCTCCAAGCCGTGCCCAGCCTGTCACCGACGGCATAGTAGCCGCTGCGGAACTGGTCGAACACAAATGCGTTGAGCTTTGACGGATCGACATTTCCGTTTTCGTCGAGAACCGACTCGTCCGCCAGAACGCCCGCTATCTCGCCGACCACGCGGTGACCGCTTATCCCGTTCTCATCCTCGACCACCCTGCACTCGAGAGTCACCGGAAATTCCTGCACTACGGGTGCATCGACCTTAGCGCTCTTAACGGCGGTCAGTCCCGTGCGCTCAAACTTATCGGGCATCTTGTTTCCGGATGCGGTGCCGAGAAAATCCGCCTCCTTGATGTGCGGTATATCGGCAATGCTTATCGTGAACGCGCCGCGCTCCTTTATGTTCTGCGAGGTCCTGTGACCCTCGCTTATGTTGAGCGCGACCATGTTCTCGGAACAAATGCCGCCCCATGCCATGTTCATCACATTCACCGTGCCGTCGGCATTGTAGGTCGAGATCATCAGCACCGGCATCGGGAACAGATAGGGTTTTACGCCAAGCTCTTTTTTCATATTGATTGCCTCCTCGGTTGACTTCATTTGCTTTTCCGGCTATAATTATAGCAGGTGCAAGCTGATTTGCAAGTACTGTTATCGTTGATATATACTATCCAAAAAGGAAGTGTAAAGCGTGGGCTGCATGGAGAGATACATAGAAAACGCAAATTTTGAGGACACAGGCTTCAGCTACACGATGTCGCTCATAAGCGGCAAGCACAAAATGGTTATCCTCTACTGCCTGATGGAATATGAGCCCGTGCGTTTTAACGAGATGAAGCGCTACCTTGGGCGCATTACGGACAAGACGCTCAGCGGCAATCTCAAGCAGCTTGAGGCCGACGGACTCATCATGCGCCGCGAGTATCCGCAGATACCGCCGAAGGTGGAATACTCGCTGACCGGACGCGGTCACTCGCTCATGAAGGTGCTCGATCAGCTGTGCATATGGGGCTCGGAAAACAGGATATAGAAAAGCCGCTCCGGCAGGAGCGGCTTTTCATTCGATGTCAACATGCTTCCTTACGACTCTGTCTGTCAGAAATGCCAGTGCCATTTTTGCGGCGTCCGGTATTATGAACGGGAAAACGCAGACTCCGAGCGCGGAGGCGTAGCTTATGGAACTTGCGGCGGAGTAGACCTGCACGAACCACACCGTTCCGAACGCATAGCACACGGCAAGCCCGACCGCCATTCCGGCAAGCCGCACGCCGAAGCGCCTGCCGAAAAATCTTTCGGACAGCCGGTAGCACAGCGCCGTGAACACAAAGCCTATAATATAGCCGCCGCTCGGCCCCATGAGCTTGCCGATGCCGCCGGTGAAGCCGGAGAACACCGGAAGTCCCACCGCACCCATGAGTATGTACAGCAAAACGGCTATGCTGCCGCGCCTGCCGCCCAGAAGCAGGAGCGCCGTAAATATCGCGTAGGTCTGCATGGTAAAAGGAATGGCTGCCGGTATCGACAGCCATGAGCAGACCGATATGAGCACCGCCATCAGGGCGATATATGCCATATCCTTAGTCTTCAAATATCCGTACCTCAGAAAGTCAGTATACTGCGGCGCTTATGCTCGCTCTTTGCGTGCATGCGCTTTATCTTTTCAAGCACCGCTTCGTCTATTGTACCACCTTCGAGATAAGTGTCAAGCTCTTTATAGGTAAAGCCCATCTCGCTCTCGTCGGTCTGTCCGTCGAACAGTCCCGCCGAGGGTGCTTTTTCTATAACGCACTCGGGAGCCTTGAGCCAGCGCAGAAATTCGTATATCTCGGTAACGGTGAGATCGTCGATGGGGTTAAAATCGCAGGCGCCGTCGCCCCACTTGGTGAAGTAGCCGACATAGCCCTCGCTGCGGTTGCCGGTTCCGGAAACGAGACGGTTTTCCGATGCCGCGACCGCATAAAGCGTCGCCATTCTCAGGCGTGGTGCGATGTTTGCCTCGGCTGCCGGAGTGAGCTCGGTAACGCCCTTGAGTATCTCCTTTTCCGCTGCCTTCACGGCGGTGAGGTCGGCATAGCGCGTTTCAATGCCGTAGGTTCCGGCAACGGTCTCGCCGTCGCGCTTATCCATGTCGAAATTGCGTGCGGAGGTGCAGGGCATGATTATGCCCACGGTGTTGTCGCACGCGGCCTTGCACAGGATGCCGACGAGCGCGGAGTCCTTGCCGCCGGAGTTGCCGTAAACGATGCCGTCGGCTCCGCTTTCGCGCACCGCGTATTTTATAAACTGAACTCGCTGGCTAAATTCCTTTTCATAGTTTCTCATTATTGTCCTGCCTTTCATTTGACGGCAGACCTGATAAATCCGTAAAAAAGCGGGTGCGGCTTATTGGGTCTGCTTTTGAACTCCGGATGGAACTGCGCCGCGACAAACCACTTGCACGCGGGGTTTTCCACCATCTCCACAAGGTGCCCGTCGGGGCTCATGCCAACGGGCACAAGTCCGCGGGCGCTTATCTCCTCGCGGAAATCGTTGTTGACTTCGTATCTGTGGCGGTGGCGCTCGTAGATGAGCCCGTCGCCGTAATATTTATGCGCCCTGCTGCCGGGCGTGAGAACGCAGGGATATTTGCCGAGGCGCATGGTGCCGCCCTTTGCGGTTATTCCCTGCTGCTCCGGCATGAGCGCTATAACGGGGTGCTGCGTATCGGCGGTGAACTCCGCCGAGCTTGCGTCATGCCAGCCGAGGACATTGCGCGCAAATTCTATGACGGCTATCTGGAGCCCGAGGCATATGCCGAGATAGGGAACATCGTTGACTCTGGCATAGTGCGCGGCGAGGATCATGCCCTCTATGCCGCGGTCGCCGAAGCCGCCGGGAACGAGTATGCCGTCGACACCGCCGAGCACCTCGTCTATATTATCCTCGTTGAGCTCCTCGGAATCGACCCATTTTATATCGACAACGGCATCGTTTGCCGCCGCCGCGTGCTGGAGCGATTCGGCGACGGAAAGATATGCGTCGTGAAGTTGAACATATTTGCCTACAAGAGCTATGCTGACCCTTCGGTTGGCGTTTTTTATCCTGTTTACCATGGCACGCCACTCTGAGAGCTCCGGCTCGGGGCAGTCAAGCCCCAGCTTGCGGCACACCACACGCGACAGCCCCTCGTGCTCCAGCAGCAGCGGCGCTTCATACAGCGTCGGGGCGGTCGTGTTCTGTATGACGCACTCGGGCTCGACATTGCAGAAAAGCGCTATCTTGCCGCGGACATCGTCGCTTATGGGCGCATCGGTACGGCAGACCAGAACATCCGGCTGGATGCCGACGGACAGAAGCTCCTTAACGGAATGCTGCGTCGGCTTGCTTTTGAGCTCGCCCGTGCCGGGTATCTGTACTATGAGCGGAACGTGGATAAACACCACATTCTGTCTGCCCTTTTCGACAGCCACCTGACGGATGGCCTCAAGAAACGGCTGGCTCTCTATATCTCCGACCGTGCCGCCTATCTCGCAGATGAGAATGTCTGTCTCATCATCCTCCATGGCGTAAATGCTCTGCTTTATCTCGTCGGTCACATGAGGTATTATCTGCACCGTGCCGCCGAGGTATCCGCCCTGACGCTCGCGGTTGAGCACATTCCAGTAGATCCTGCCTGCGGACACGGAGGAATTGCCGCTGAGACTTTCGTCCACGAAGCGCTCGTAATGACCGAGATCGAGATCGGTCTCGGCTCCGTCGTCGGTGACGAACACCTCGCCGTGCTGATATGGGCTCATCGTGCCGGGGTCAACATTGAGATAGGGGTCGAACTTCTGATTTTTAACGCGCAGACCGCGCTGCTTCAACAATCTGCCGAGCGAGGCTGCGCATATTCCCTTGCCCAGCCCCGATACAACGCCGCCTGTTACGAATACATACTTCATTTTTTACTCTCTCTTATCAAAAAATATAATTTGCCGCTTTGCTTTTATAGGCGCCTTCAGGCACCCCGGTGCTTTGAGCCGGAAGAAAAACGCGCTTCCGGCTTCAAAGCCTCCGATTTGGGGTCATACCGAGAACAGCATGTCGTAGTAGCTCGGATAGGGCCAGTACTCGGTCGCCGTGAGGGTCTCGAGCTTGTCTATAACGGTGCGCATATCCTCCATCTTGAGGAACACCTCGTCGTGGTAATACCTCATGAGCTCCTCTATGCTCACCTTTGGCGCTGTCTCAAGCGCGGATTTAAGCGCCACCATCTTGTCCAGAAGGCTCTCGTTCAGACTGCTGAGAGTGCCGATGAGCGCGCTTTCAACGCGGCACGGTACCTCCGGCAGAGCCTTGCGCTTTTTGATGAGCGTTTCGCTGAGCGCCGCGGTGTACTCGGAAACGGCGTTGAGGACTCCGTGCTGCACCATATCAACGAGAGTTTCGCCCTCGATGGCGATGACCTTGCAGTACTGCTCCATGTGTATCTCATGACGGGCGGCGATCTCGGCTGTGGTGTAAACGCCGTGGCGGGTGAGAAGCTCGACATTCTTCGGCAGCATATACTCGGGCAGCGCGGTCGAGGCGTTCTTGAGGTTCTTAAGCCCTCTCTTCTCTGCCTCGGCGACCCACGACTCGTCATAGCCGTTGCCGGAGAACAGGATGCGTCCGTGCTCGATAAAGGTCCGCTTTATAAGCTCGTGCAGAGCGCCGTTAAAGTCCTCCGCGCCCTCAAGCTCGTCGGCAAATTTGCACAGAGAGTCGGCCATGACGGTATTGAGCACCGTTGTCGGTCCGGCTATCGACTGGCTTGCGCCGGGCATGCGGAACTCAAACTTGTTGCCGGTGAACGCAACGGGGGAGGTGCGGTTGCGGTCGGTGGTATCCTTCGGGATGGGCGGCAGAACATCGACGCCTATGCGCAGGGTGCCCTTGCTCACATCGGTATAGCCCGTGCCGTTTACGATGGAATCGACGATGGCTTCAAGCTCCTGCCCGAGGAACACCGAGATTATCGCCGGAGGTGCCTCCTGAGCGCCGAGGCGGTGGTCGTTGCCGGCGAATGCGACCGAGCATCTCAGAAGCTCCTGATACTCGTCAACGCCGCGCACGAATGCCGCCAAAAACAGCAGGAACTGCGCGTTCTGGCTGGGAGTCTTGCCGGGAGAGAACAGGTTTACGCCGCTGTCGGTGCCGAGTGACCAGTTGTTGTGCTTGCCCGAGCCGTTAACTCCGGCAAAGGGCTTTTCATGCAGCAGACAAACAAGCCCGTGGCGGTCGGCGACCTTCTGCATTATCTCCATGCTGATCTGGTTCTGATCGTTTGCGGTGTTGGCGTCGGAGTAAACGGGAGCCATCTCGTGCTGTGCGGGAGCGACCTCGTTGTGACGGGTCTTGGACAGAACACCGAGCTTCCACAGCTCCTCGTCAAGATCCTGCATATACTCGGCAACGCGCGGGCGTATGGTGCCGAAATAGTGATCCTCAAGCTCCTGACCCTTCGGCGGCTTCGAGCCGAACAGCGTTCTGCCGCAGAGCCGCAGATCCTCGCGCTCCAGAAACAGCTCCTTATCTATGAGGAAATACTCCTGCTCGGGTCCGACCTGGGCCAGCACCTTCTGCGTTTCGGTGTCGCCGAAAAGCCGCAGGATACGCACGGCCTGACGGCTGACGGCATCGCAGGATCTCAAAAGCGGGGTCTTTTTATCCAGCGCCTCGCCGGAGTAAGAGCAGAACACGGTGGGGATGCAGAGCGTTCCGTCCTTTATAAATGCAAATGCGGTGGGGTCCCATGCGCTGTAGCCGCGCGCTTCAAAGGTGGCGCGCAGACCGCCGGACGGGAAGCTGGAGGCATCCGGCTCGCCGCGAACGAGCTCCTTGCCGGAAAACTCCATGCTTATCGTACCGCCGCCGGCAGGTGAAATGAAGCTGTCGTGCTTCTCGGCGGTTATGCCGGTAAGCGGCTGGAACCAATGGGTAAAGTGGGTCGCGCCGTGCTCGAGCGCCCATTCCTTCATGCCGTCGGCAATTCCGTTTGCGACATCGAGGGTGAGCGGCTTGCCGTCGGCAAGGCACTTTTTCCACTCCTGATAATACTTCTCCTTGACATACCTTCTCATCGTGCGCTCATTGAAAACGCAGCTTCCGAACAGCTCGGGGATCTTTTTTGTCTCTCTGCTCATGTCTATACCTCCTATTTACCGCTCGCGCCGTAGTTCTTCAAAACCCGTGCGGAGGGATCGTCAACATCACAGCCCGGCCATGTCCTGTTCGGCATCCAGAAGTCCTTGACCATAGGAGCTTGACCGGGATAGTACTTTTCAAATATGTCTCTGTAAAGCAGGCTCTCCTTGGTAAAGGGAACCGCAAAATCGTATTTCCTGCAGCCCTGCTTGAACTGCTCGTCGGTGTAAACGCTCTCGGCGTAAGCCTTGAGGTCGTCCACCATTGAGTGACCAACGGCATCGGAAAATGCCGCCTTCTGCCGCCAGAGTATGTCGTCGGGCAGAATACCGTCCTTTTCAAACGCCCTGCGCAGCAGATATTTACCCATGTCATAGGTGTTCATCTTCATGGCGGGGTCGATGCTCATTACATAGCGGACAAAGTCGAGATCGCCGAACGGGACCCTTGCCTCAAGCGAGTTTGCCGAGATACAGCGGTCGGCGCGCAGAACATCGTACATATGCAGCTCGTCCACTCTTTTTTTCGCCTCGCGCTGGAATTCCTCGGGTGACGGCGCAAAATCGGTGTACTTGTATCCGAACAGCTCATCGGAAATTTCACCCGTGAGCAGCACGCGCACATCCGTCTTCTCGTGTATCGCCCTGCAGCACAGGTACATTCCCATGCTTGCGCGGATGGTGGTTATATCATAGGTGCCCAGCATTGCTATGACCTCCTCGAGAGAGGCGAGCACCTCCTCGCGCGTCATGGTGACCTCCATGTGCTCGGAGCCTATGAATTCGGCGACCTCACGCGCATATTTGAGGTCGATGGGGTCAAGATCCATGCCTATGGCGAAGGTGCGGATCTTTTTGCCGAGAAGCTTTGCCGATATCGCGCACACCAGGCTCGAATCAAGTCCGCCGGAAAGCAGGAAGCCGAGCGGTGCATCCGCATCAAGGCGCTTTTCAACGCCCGCTATGAGCTTTTCGCGTATCTTCGCACAAACGGTGTCGATATCGTCGTGCACATACTCGGTAACGGTGGTCAGATCGGCATAGCGCACGAATTTGCCGCCGGCATAGTAATGTCCGGGGGGAAACGGCATTATCTTACCGCACAGCCCGACAAGGTTTTTCGCCTCGCTTGCAAACATTATGCTGCCGTCGGAATAGTAGCCGTAGTACAGCGGGCGAATGCCGATTGGGTCGCGCGCCGCTATGAGCTCGCGGGTCTGCCCGTCGTATATCACCATCGCAAACTCCGCGTCGAGCCTTGAGAACATCCTGAGCCCGTATTCGCGGTAAAGCGGCAGGATTATCTCGCAGTCCGACTCGCTTTTGAAGCTATACTTAGTACTCAGCTCCTCACGGAGCTGTCGGAAACCATACAGCTCGCCGTTGCACACGACGGCATCGCCGCCGAGGTAAAACGGCTGCATCCCGCGCTCGTCAAGACCCATTATCGACAGGCGGTGGAAGCCGAGGACGGCTCCGTCAAGCTCCGCCATCCTCGTCGCGTCCGGTCCGCGCGATACGGTGCGGTCGAAATACTCTCTTACCGATCGGGCGGTAAGCTCTCTGCTCGTGAAACCAATGATTGAACACATAAAAAAATACACCTCCGAATTTTTTGGGCAGCTATCCCTAAATTTTAGGACGAATAGCTGCTAATCCGCGGTGCCACCTAAATTATTGCCGAAGCAATCACTTTTACGGGCTCAAACAAGCCCTCGTGCATTAACGCCGCACTCCGCGTCTTTCCTACTGGGGCAGTCCCTTTCAGATCGCTGCTGATAAAGTGTTATTCGCTCATCCTCCGGTATCGGGATCGCACTGTCCCCGACTCTCTGCTGCCGAGCATATGAGTTACTTGTCTCCGTCATAGCATTTGCGGTATTCACTTGGGTCGTAATCACTTAAGAAAAACTAAAGTCTGCCGCAGCGTTTTGCGGCAGATTTCAGTTTTCACAGATGAGAGAGCAAATGATTACAACAAATCATGGTCGTATGGTAGCATAAACGGTTTGATAAATAAAATACATATACCATTGCGATTATCATATTTTTCTGATATGATATACGGCAATGACAAAAACGGGAGTACAGATAGAGATGGACCTCAGAACACTGAAATATTTTACCGTCGTAGCGGAGGAGCTGAATATTACCCATGCGGCCGAGCGCCTGTGTATGAGCCAGCCGCCGCTGAGCAATCAGATGAAGGCACTCGAGGACGAGCTCGGCTGCGCGCTGTTTATCCGCGGCAAGCGAAAGCTCCAGCTCACCGATGCCGGCAGGCTGCTGCTTCAGCGCGCCGTTCAGATACTCGACATGGCCGAAAGAACCCAGCACGAGGTGATGAGCCTGAGCGGCGGCATGAGCGGAACGATAAAGCTCGGTATGGTCGAGGGAAGGGCGCCGTTTCTGACCGCCCGCTGGATAGCCGGCTTCAGGGAGGAGTACCCCAATGTCAGCTACAGCCTGTGGAACGGCAGCAGCGACGACGTGCTCGACCGCCTGCGTCAGGGACTGCTCGACCTTGCGGTGATAGCGGCGCCGTACGACACGGAGCATCTCGAGGGCTTTGCCGTAGGCAGGGGACCGTGGGTCGCAATAATGTCGCGGTCAAATCCGCTGGCCAACGGCGGCGATACGATACCGCTCAAAAACCTCGCCGGCAAGCCGCTGATCGTTCCGAGCCGCCCGTCGCGCATCGACGCGATACGCGCATGGTTTGCCGAGGCCGGCGAGGAGCCGAACATAGTGTGCACCATGTCAAACTACCTCGATGCGGTGGCGCTGACGGAGCTCGATGTCGGTATAAGCATCTTCCCGCGCACGACATACACGCCGAACGATCTGCTGGTCACGAAGGTAATAACCGATCCCGCACGGCAGATAGAGTATGTGCTCGTGCGTATGAAAAACCGCGAGCCGAGCGAGCTGATGACGGAGTTTATAAACTTCGTGCGCGACACCGAGGACACCGTCGCCGCCGACCCCGACTTCAGCGAGATCCTTAAAAGCGAGTATACTCCCCCCGAGGATACGCCCTTCCTGTAACGAAAAACATCCGTGCCGACAGGCACGGATGTTTTTGGTTGTTTACTGTTTTCAGTGCCGCAGTCCCGGCACTGAGCAGATCATAATTACTTCATTGCGGCGACGGCCTCGAAGTCCTCGATGATCTCCTTTTCGGGAGCCTTGGTCAGAAGGGAAACGACGACGATGAAGATGCAGGAGGTAATGAATGCGGGCAGCAGCTCGTATATTGCCAGAACGCCGCCGAGAGGTGCTATCGCATATTTCCAGATGAACACCATCGCGGCGCCGGAGAACATGCCGGCGATAGCTCCCCACTTGTTGCAGCGCTTCCAGAACAGCGAGAACAGAACGATGGGGCCGAAGGTCGCGCCGAAGCCTGCCCATGCAAACGATACGACGCGGAAGATGGAGCTCGTAGGATCGAGAGCGAACAGAATGCCGCAGACGGCTACGCAGATAACGGTCACGCGGGCAACGATCATGCTCTTCCTGTCGCTCAGCTCTATGCCGAGCACGCCGTGGATAATGTTCTGAGCGATGGCGCTTGCGGCAGCCAGAAGCTGCACGTCTGCGGTGGACATCGTCGCTGCGAGGATGCCTGCGAGGACGAGACCGGAGAGAACGGCGAAGAATGCACCGTACTCGGACAGGACGGCTGCAACGGAGACGATAAGAGCCTCTGCCGAGGATGCGTCGCCGAACATGGTAACGAGCTCGGCCTTTGCCATGGAATAGCCGACGATGCCGATGATGACCGCGATCGACAGGGAGACGACGACCCAGACGGTAGCTACGCGGCGGCTGAGGGTGAGCTTCTTCTCATCCTCAATGGCCATGAAGTGCAGGATGACATGAGGCATGCCGAAGTAGCCGAGCGCCCACGCAAGCGTCGATATGATCTTTAATGTGCCGAACTCGCCTGCCTCGCTTGCCATGATGTTGGTGGATGCGGTGAGGCTGAGATATCCGGGGATGGCCTTGGCGTTTGCAACGACCTGATCCCAGCCGCCCACGGAGTGTATGCCGAAGATGAGCACGACCGCCAGGGCAAAGACCATGATGAGGCTCTGTACAAGGCTCGTTACCGAAGCTGCCTTGAAGCCGCCGCCGGCGGTGTATGCAACGATAACGACGGCACTGATGATCATTGTGGGAACATAGTCATAGCCGAACAGGGTGCCGAACAGCTTGCCGCAGGCCGAGAAGCCGGAGGCGGTGTAGGGAACATAGAAAACTATGATCGTGATAGCGCCCAGAAGCTCGATGAGCCTGGTGTCGTCGCGGAAGCGGCGGGATATGTACTCAGGCAGCGTGAGTGCGTTCAGACGCACCGAGTAGCGGCGCAGACGCTTTGCGACGATAAGCCAGTTGAGGTAGGTGCCTATCGCAAGACCGATGGCAGTCCAGCCCGCCTCCGCGACGCCGCAGAAGAATGCAAGTCCGGGGACACCCATGAGCAGGTATGCGCTCATGTCCGAGGCCTCGGTGGAAAGCGCCGTGACGATAGGACCGAGCTTGCGGCCGCCGAGATAGAACTCGTGCGCGTCGGACTGACCCTTTGAGTAGTAAACACCGATGGCCACCATGCCTACAAGGTAGACAACGATGGAAATCAGAATACAGATGATATTAGCTGACATGTTTCTCTCTCCAATCATTTTTAAACGATGTTTGAATTATAGACGCGCAAAAAGTGCATTGCAAGCGGGAAAAATGCAAAAATCACTTGATTTAACCAAAAAATCGGGTATACTATTATCACACCTAATAATATTCATGTTAACATGAACAAAATTCATGTATGGACCGATGGGAGCGAAGCCATGAGTATCTCAAAGTATGAAATGCTGGCAAAGGTTGTGGAGCTCGGAAGCCTTACGAGAGCTGCCGAGGTGTTCGGCTGCACGCAGTCGGCGGTGAGCCATACCATTAATAATTTGGAGGCGGAGCTGGGCTTTGCCGTGATAACGCGCTCGCGTGCCGGAGTGAAGCTCACCGGCGACGGCGAGAGGATAATGCCGTCGGTACGCGGAATGCTCAACTATGAGGAGCAGCTTCGGCAGACCGCCTCGGCAATACGCGGGCTCGATTCCGGTACGGTGCGCATCGGCGCATTCACCTCCGTTGCCGTCCACTGGCTGCCGGGCGTCATAAAGAGATTTCAGTATGACTATCCGAATGTCGATCTCAAGCTCCTGAACGGCGACTACTACGATGTCGAGCGCTGGATAGAGGAAGGAAGCATCGACCTCGGCTTCGTGAATGTGCCGACAAAGCTTCGGTGCGAGTGCATACCGCTCATGGAGGACAGGCTGCTTGCCATACTTCCGCATGGGCACAAGTTCGAGTCGTATCCGAAGTTCCCGCTCGTCGAGTGCGAAACGGAGGCGTTCATAACGCTGCTGGAGGAATCAAACCACGATGCAAACCGCGCTCTCGCCGCCGCCGGCATAAAGCCGAATATCCGCTTTTCAACAAAGGACGACTATGCCATAATTGCCATGGTGGAAAAGGGACTCGGCATATCCATCATGCCCGAGCTGCTGCTCAAGGGCCGGCACGACGATGTCGTGATCAAGGAGCTTGTCCCGCCCTCAAAGCGCATTATCGGTCTTGCCATCACCGAAACGAGCAGAAACAGTCCCGCGACCCGCCGCTTTGCCGACTATATTGCGGAATGGGTCAGGGATACGGCTGACGGGAATCGGGCGCCAACCGCATAATGCCGGCAGGAGTTCAACTCCCGTTAGCTATTGCTACCGCGTGAATAATATGTTAGTATTACAGCTTAGAGAATATTCATTATTGAAAGGATCTGCAAAATGAAGATCGTAATAGTCGGCGCCGGCAAGATAGGCTATTCCCTTGCCGAGGAGCTGGCAAACGAGGATCACGATATAACGGTCGTGGATGTTGACAAGGAAACGATCAAAAGGCTGTCGGACACGCTGGACGTTATGACGCTGTGCGGAAACGGTGCGGCAATATCCACCCAGCGCGAGGCAAATGTCGATGACAGTGACCTGCTTATCGCCGTAACGGCACAGGACGAGCTCAATATGCTCGCGTGCATCGTCGCAAGGAAGCTCGGCTGTAAAAACACCATTGCCCGCGTGCGAAACCGCGAGTACACCGAGCAGCTTTATGTGCTCAAATCCGAGCTGGGGCTTTCCATGGCAATAAACCCCGAAATGCTCGCGGCAAAGGAGATATACAGGCTTTTGCAGATACCCGCGTTTATAAAGCGCGATACCTTCGCCGAGGGAAAGGCGGAAATAGTCGAGCTGTTCATCGGCGAAAACAGTCCTCTTGACGGGCTGCGCCTTTCGGATATGCACATCCGCATCCGCGTTCATGTGCTCGTGTGCGCCGTGCTGCGCGATGAAAAGGCCTTCATACCCGACGGCAGCTTCGTGCTGCGCAGCGGCGACAAGATATATGTAACGGCGCCTGCGTCGGCGCTCGTTGAGCTCACCCACGAGCTGCATTTGAGAAGCAAAAAGAGCAAGAATGTCCTCATCGTCGGCGGCGGCAGGATAGCCGAGTACCTTGCGCCGATGCTCATAAAGGCTGGGAGCAGCATAAAGCTCATCGAAATGAACCGCGCCCGGTGCGAGTATCTTGCGGAAAAGTATCCGGAGATGAGCGTTATCTGCTCCGACGGCTCGAGCCAGTCGGTGCTTAAAATGCACAACATCCGCCATATGGACGCAGTGCTGCCGCTGACGAATATGGATGAGGAAAATATCATAATCGGAATGTTTGCACGCAAAATGGGAGTGCCGCAGCTTTTGACCAAGATAAACCGCCTCGAATACGGTGAGATCCTCGGCGATCGCGGAGCCGACAGCCTCATAAGTCCAAAGAGCCTGAGCACATACGCGATAATCCGCTATGTCCGCGCGATGGAAAACACGGGCGGCAGTGCGGTGCTCACCATACACAAGCTTGCCGACGGCAGCGCCGAGGCGCTGGAGTTTGCCGTGACCGATGCAACGCAGCATCTGCACGAAAGGCTCATGGACATTCGCCTCAAGCCCGGCATACTTATCGTCTGCATAAACCACATGGGAAAGATCATAATCCCCGGCGGCCGGGACACGCTCTGCTCCGGCGACACGGTGGTCATCGTGACTACGGCCGGACGCGAGATACTTGACCTGAACGACATTTTTGCCTGAGAGCTGAGAAATGAACTTTAACACTATAAGAAAAACCGTCGGTATCATACTTTGTATAGAAGCGGCATTCATGCTGCCGCCGATGCTGCTCGGCATAATTGACGGCGATGCCGCCGCCATAAGGGGCTTCGGCGCCGCGATAGGCGCGGTGCTCGCCGTCGGACTTCCGTGCGGGCTTATCCGCAGCAGGGATGTGCCGATCGGCGCGCGCGACGGCTTTGTTACCGTCGCCGTGGCATGGATAATAATATCGCTTTTCGGCGCCATACCGTTTTATGTCAGCGGCGTTATCCCCAGCATATCAAACGCCGTTTTTGAGACCGTTTCCGGCTTCACGACGACGGGAGCCACCATAATCGAGGATGTGGAGGCGGTGCCCCGGGCGATACTGCTCTGGCGCAGCGTTACAAACTGGATAGGCGGCATGGGGGTTCTGGTGTTTCTGCTTGCCATAGCGCCGGTCGCACGCGAGAGCGGGTCGATGTTCCTGCTGCGCGCGGAGTTTCCCGGTCCCATGGCGGCAAAGCTCGTGCCGAGGCTCAGGCAGTCGGCAAAGCTCCTGTATGAGATATATATAGTGATGACGCTCATGCAGATAGCGCTGCTGTGCTTGGGCGGCATACCGTTTTTCGATTCGCTCAACATTTCGCTGTGCACCGTTTCCACCGGCGGATTTTCCATAAAAAACGACAGTATGGCGTCCTACGGAGCCTATGCGCAGAGCATAACGCTGATATTCATGACCCTGTGCAGCATGAGCTTCAGCCTTTTCTACTGCATCGTGGCGCGTGAATTTCTGCGCATCCGCCGCTCGCGCGAGCTGCGGGTGTTCGCCGCTCTCGTGCTCGGAGTGGCGGTGCTCATGGGCATCGACTCGTTCGGCAGCTTCTCCGGCATCGGAGAGGGAGTGCACCATACGCTGTTTCAGGTCATGTCCATAATAAGCACCACCTGCTATGTTTCGATAGACGCGGGCTTCTGGTCGCCGTTTGTCTGGGCGATGCTGACGGTGCTCATGATAACCGGACCCATGTCCGGCTCCACCGGCGGCGGCATGAAGCTTTCGCGCATTATGATACTTGCCAAGAGCACCTACCGCGCCATAGCGAAAACGGTGACTCCGAACTCCGTGCACCTTATCCACCTTGACGGAGAGATAGTTGAGGAGGAAACGGTGTCCTCGGTCGGGAGCTTTGCCATTGCGTATTTCATGGCGGTCATTATGACGGGCGTTGTGCTGTCGATAAACGGGCTGAGCATAGGCGACGGTATGCTTGCCGCCATATCCAGTCTCGGCAATGTCGGCTACGGTATAGACTCGAACACCTTCACGATGGGCGTTTCAAACCTCAACATTCTCAGCAAGGCGGTGCTGTGCTTTGATATGTTCCTCGGCAGACTTGAGGTGTTCCCAATGCTCATTCTCTTTGCGCCCGCAACATGGAAAAACTGATGTGACGGAAAGGAGCCGCAAATGCCTTACAAAGCAAAAAGCGAGCTGACGAAGGCCGCGATAAAAAAGAGCTTTCTCCAGCTTCTGAACGAAAAGCCTATAAGCCAGATAAGTGTTCGGGATATCGCCGAGGGCTGCGGCTTCAACCGCAATACCATATACTATCACTATGACGATATACCGTGTCTCGTCGAGGATATCGTCATCGAGACCGCCGACCGCATCATAAGCGAGTACACCGACTTCAGCTCGCTCGACGCGTGCCTTGAAACGGCGGTGAAATTTGCCCTCGAGCATAAGCGCGGGGTGCTGAATATATACAACTCCTCAAACCGCAGCGTTTATGAGCTGTACCTGATGAAGGTGTGCGGAACGGTCGTGGAGAAGTATATCGAAACGGTGTTCGGCGATGTAAAGGCCGATCCCGAGAGCCGGGAGATACTGATCCGGTTTTATAAGTGCGAATGCTTCGGACAGATCATCGACTGGCTCAACTGTGCGATGAATTATAATATCTGCGAGCAGTTTTCAAAGCTCTGCAGGCTCAGAGAGGGCTTCGCGGAGATACTCGTCGAAAGATGCCGCATGGAATGAAAAGTCCCCTCAGCGGGGACTTTTTCATATATGTTGCCGCATGGGACGGAATTTGGTAAAATGAAAGCGGGACGGTGAAAAACCTATGCTTAGAATATTTTACGGTGCGGCAGGCACGGGAAAAAGTGCCGCCGCAATGAAGGAAATAGCCGGCGGAGCCGACACCGGCGAGAGATACATCCTGCTCGTTCCGGAGCAGTACAGCCATGAGGCCGAGCGCGAGCTGTGCGCCTTCTGCGGCGACGCGGTCTCGCTTTATGCGGAGGTGCTGTCGTTCACCGCATTCTCTCGCAGCCTTGCAAACGAGCTCGGCGGCATGGCGGCGACGCATCTTGACAAGGGCGGCAGACTGCTGTGCATGGCGCTTGCGGCGGACGGACTGTATTCGCGCCTGCGTGTCTACGGCGGCGCGCGTCACCGCGCGCAGCTGCAGTCGATGCTCCTCGGCGCCGTGGACGAATTCAAAAGCGCCTGCGTTTCCTCCGAGCAGCTCATGCTTGCCTCCGAGGAGTGCGGGGGCGCGCTGGGTGATAAGCTGTATGACCTCAGCCTCGTTCTGGAGGCGTATGACGCGGTGGTCGCAAACGGCAGAGCAGATCCGGCCGACCGGCTGACGGTGCTTGCACGGCAGATCGAGCGCTCGTCGCTGTCGGAAAAAACTCATGTTTTCGTCGACGGCTTCACCGATTTCACCGCGCAGGAGCGCCGCGTGCTCGAGGCACTCCTGCTAAAGGGCGTGCAGCTGACGGTATGTCTCGGCTGCGATGAAATTTCCGGCGGCAGCGAGGTATTTGCCCTCAGCAGACTCACCGCCCGTTCGCTGATTCGCTTTGCCCAAGATCATGGCTGCGAGGCAAAAACGGTAAAGATAAGCGCCGAGGGCACGAAGTCTCCGGAGCTGAGATTTTTCTCGGACGAAATGTTCAGCTACCGCGCCTCACGCTATGCAGAGCCCACGAACGCCGTGCGCATTATTCAGGCGCGCAGCATGAACGAGGAGTGCGAGTGGGCGGCAGCGCGCGCATTGCAGCTTATCCGCGAGACAGGCTGCCGCCGGCGCGATATAGCGATCGCAGTCAGCGGGTTTGAGGATTACAGGCTGTGCCTTGAGGCGGCTTTCGCGCGCTACGGCGTGCCGCTTTACACGGCGCGCAAGACCGATATGCTCTCAAAGCCGATACCCGCGCTCGTTGAGGCCGCATACGAGATAACGCTCGGCGGCTGGGAGACCGAGGATGTGCTCGACTATATCCGCACCGGCTTCGCGGGGCTGAGCACGGAGGAGTGCGACGAGCTTGAAAACTATGTGTTTCTCTGGCAGATGCACGGCGGCGCGTGGACGCGCCCCGAGCCGTGGCACCTGCATCCGGACGGCTACGGAGGGAAATACGACGAGGAGAGCCTTGCCCGCCTTGACAGAATAAACGGTCTGCGCGAGACCGTGGTGCGTCCGCTTGAGCGCTTTGCGAAAAGCGCAGCCGAGGCGGACACCGCACTCGGTCAGGCACAGGCGCTTGCACGGCTTTTCGATGAGCTCGGACTTGCGCGGAAGCTGAGTGAGCGCGCTCAGCGGCTCCTCGACGAGGGCGACGGCGCAAGGGCTCAGGAGTATTCGCAGCTTTGGGATATAGTCGCCGGCGCTCTTGAGCAGTGCGCGGCGATACTGGGCGATATGAGCGCCGACGCCGAGTTTTTCGGACGGCTTTTCACAACGATGCTCTCGCGCTACGACATAGGCACGATACCGCCCTCACTCGACTGTGTGACCGCCGGCGAGCTTGACAGGATGCGCCGCCGGAATATCCGGCACCTGCTCGTGCTCGGCGCGACCGACGAGCGTATACCCGGCACTGCGCAGGATGCGGGAGTGTTCTCCGCCGACGAGCGCCGCAGACTTCTTGAAATGGACATTGACCTCGGAGGAGCGGGAGAGAGCGAGCTGTGGCGCGCGTTCTCCGTTGTTTATAACTGCCTCACGCTGCCGTCGGACAGCCTGAGCCTGAGCTATCCGGCGCATGATGCCGCAGGCGCCGTGCAGCGTCCGGCGTTTGTCGTAAACCGTGCCGCCGCGGTGTTTGCCCTGCAGCCCGAGCAGCCGGACACGGACAGGCTGCGAACCGAGGCGGTAAAGCCGGCGCTGCTCCTGGCGGCAAATTCGCTGCACGGCGGCGGGACATATGCCGCCTCCGCCGCGCAGTTTATCGCGTCATACGCGCCGGAGCGCCTCAAGGCGCTGGAAAAGGCCGCCGGCATGAGCCGCGGGAGCCTTTCGCGCAGCTCGGTGCGCGCGCTTTACGGCGATAAGCTGCGCCTGTCTGCATCGAGGATAGATAAGTTTGCCTCGTGCCGGTTCGCGTATTTCATGCAGTATGCTCTGCGGGCAAGACCCTATGCCCCGGCGGAGTTCACCGCACCCGAAATGGGCACCTTCATGCACACGATACTTGAAAAGGTCTCGCGTGAGGTGAGCTCCATGGGCGGGTATAAAAAGGTCGGCGACGAAACGCTCATGCGCCTGACCGACGGCTTCATAGCCGAATATATACGCGCAGAGCTCAATGATTTCAGGGAGAAATCAAAGCGCTTCGAGCATCTTTTCCGCCGCCTGCAGAGCAGCGTGCGCCAGATAGTGCTCGACCTTGCCGACGAGCTGCGGAGCAGCAGCTTTGAGCCGCTTTCGTTCGAGCTCGATTTTTCCGCAGCCTCGGAGCTGCCGCCGGTGCAGCTCGGCAGCGGCGAGGATTCGCTTGTGCTCACGGGTGTTGCCGACCGCGTTGACGGCTGGCTGCACGAGGGCAAGCTGTATCTGCGCATAGTCGATTACAAGACCGGACGCAAGAAATTTCAGCTTTCCGATGTGCTGTACGGCATGAATCTGCAAATGCTGCTGTACCTGTTCTCGCTCGGCGAAAACGGCAGCGCGCTCTACGGCAGGGAGATAGTGCCGGCGGGAGTTCTGTATGTTCCGGCGCGGTCGCCGAGCATTCTGGGCGACGCCGACATGGACGATGAAACGCTAAGGAAAAAAAGAACGGCGCAGCTGCGGCGCAGCGGGCTGATCCTTGACGATCCGGCGGTGATAGCGGCGATGGAAAGCTCCGATACGCCGAGGTATATACCCGTCGAATTCAAAAAGGGCGCGGCGGCTTCGGACTCGCTTGTGTCAGCCGAGCGCATGGGCATTCTCGCCCGGCACATAGACAAAACCCTGTGCCGGATGGCGTCGGAGCTGCGCAGCGGCAGTATAGCCGCAGATCCATATTATGCCGCTCAGCAGGGCAGCGCCTGTGTAAACTGCGATTATTTCGAGGCGTGCCATTTCGCGGACGGCGAAAACGGCGAAAGCATGAGAATAATGCACACCCTTCCCGCAACGAAGGTGTGGAGCATTCTGGAGGGAGGCGAAGACAATGGCTGATTTTGCTCCGACAAGGTCGCAGAGCGACGCCATAAACACCCGGGGCAGAGCCGTTCTGGTCTCCGCCGCCGCCGGAAGCGGCAAAACGAGGGTGCTCACCGAGCGTTTGCTCGCGGCGATAGAAAACGGCGCCGATATAGACTCGTTTCTCATCATAACATTTACAAAGGCGGCAGCGTCCGAGCTCAGGAGCCGCATACTTGACGAGATATCAAAGCGGCTCGCCGAGGAGCCGGACAATAAGCGCTTAAGGCGGCAGAGCGCACTGTGCGCAAAGGCGCAGATAGGCACGATAGACAGCTTCTGCCAGATGTTTCTGCGCGAAAACTGCCACGCCGCACAGCTTGCGCCGGAGTTCAGGGTCATCGAGGAGGACAGAGCCGAGGCGATAAGGGCGCGGTGCATTGAGCGCGTGCTCGACGGCTGCTACGAAGCCCCCGACGAGGGCTTCCGCCTGCTTGCCGACACCGTGGGCGCGGGCAGGGACGATTCCCGCCTTGCCAAAACGGTGCTGGACCTTCACCGCAGGACCCGAAGCCATGCCCGCCCGGACAAATGGCTGCGCGAGCAGCTTTCTCTTACCGAGCGCGAATGGGACGACGCGGGAAAAACGCCGTGGGGCGAGGAGATACTCACGGGCGTCCGCCTTTCCGCCGAGTACTGGGCGCAGAGAATGGACGAGCTGTGCCGTAAAGCAGCCCGGAACGAGACGATCGCGCAGAAATATGCGGGTTCATTGGCAGAAACCGCGCTGAGTCTGAGGGATCTTGCCCGCGCCTGCGGCGAGGGCTGGGACAGGGCGCGCGAGATGCTGCCGGTGAGCTTCCCGAACCTCGGCAGACTTACGAAATCACCCGATCCGGAGCTGTCCGAGCACATAAAAGAGGTGCGCAAGCTGTGCAAAGCGAGTGCGGATAAGTATCCGAAAACGCTCTCCGACAGCAGCGATAAGCTCCTTTCGGACATGAAGGCGGGCGCGCCTGCGCTCAGGGCGCTCATTGAGCTGACGCTCAGCTTCGACAGGGCGTATTCCGAGGCAAAGCGCCGCCGTGCCGAGGTCGATTTTGCCGATCTTGAGCACCTCACCGCGCAGCTTCTGACGAATGAGGACGGCTCGCCCACGCCCCTTGCACGCGAGATATCGCAGCGCTACCGCGAGATCATGGTCGATGAGTATCAGGATGTAAACCGCGTGCAGGATGATATATTCACAGCCCTGTCCGATAACGGGAAAAACCTTTTCATGGTCGGCGATGTAAAGCAGTCGATATACCGCTTCAGGCTTGCCGATCCCCTTATATTCACGGAAAAATATGCCCGCTTTGCCGAGCTCGGCGAGGCGGAGGAAAACGAGCCGGTAAAGATAATGCTGAGGGAAAACTTCCGCTCCCGCAGAGAGGTCATCGACGCCGTAAACTGCATTTTCGACTCGTGTATGTCCGAGCGCCTCGGCGAGATAGCCTATGACGATAATGCTCGGCTCAAATGCGGCGCGCATTACGACGGCAGCGCCGCCGTGCCGGAGCTCGTGCTCGTCGATGTAAAGGGCGACGAGGACGATCTCCGCGACAAAGCCGAAAAGGAGGCGTCGGTCGTTGCCGACAGGATAGAAAAGCTGATCGGCTCCGGCATGACGGTCGGCTCGCGCAGACTGCAATACGGCGACATTGCGATTCTGATGCGCTCGGCCAACTCGGTGGGCGAGATATACCGGCGCGAGCTGCTGCTGCGCGGCATACCGGTCGCATCGGGGCAGAGCGGCAGCTTCTTCCGGGACAGCGAGGTGTCCGACCTCATGAGCCTGCTGGCGGTGGTAGATAATCCGCACAAGGATGTGCCGCTGATAGCGGTGCTCAGGTCGCCCGCGTTCGGCTTCAGCGCCGATGAGCTCACGGAGATCCGCCTTGCCGATAAAAAAAGCGATTTCTTTACCGCACTTCAAATGGCTGCGGAGAAAAACGATAAATGTGCACGGTTCCTGAGCACCCTTGCGCGGCTGAGAGCGCTTGCGCCCGATACGGAGGTAAGCGGTCTTTTGCAGCGCATATACGATGAGCTGGACATTGAAGCGCTGTGCGCCGCGATGCAGGATCCGCAGAGAAGGCTTTCTAATCTGCAAACGCTGATCGCGCTTGCGAGGAGGTTTGAATCCGGCGGTATGCGCGGTCTGCACCGGTTTAACCGGTGGCTTGCGCGCCTTGCCGGGCAGGGCGGCGATATAGGCGCTCCCACGGGCGGCGATGCGGTGCAGATAATGACGATACATAAGTCGAAGGGGCTGGAGTTCCCCGTCGTGTTCCTGTGCGACACGAGCCGGAGGTTTAACGATAACGACCTCAAGCAGACCGTTCTGGTGCATCCTCAGCTCGGACTCGGCGCAAAGGTGTACGATATCGAGCGCCGCCTCGAATATCCCGGCCTGCAGCGCAGCGCCATAAAGCAGGTGCTGCGGCGCGAGCAGCTGTCGGAGGAAATGCGCCTTCTGTATGTCGCGCTCACGCGTGCGCGGGAGAGGCTCATAATAACCGCCGCCGTAAAGGAGCCGGAGGAGAAGCTGCAGAAGCTGATGCTCCGGTGCACCATGCCGCCGTCGCCGGAGGTGCTTCTGGCATCGGCATCCACGGCGGAGTGGCTGATATTCGCAAAGCTGTGCGACGGAGACAATAAGCTGAAGCTCAGTACCGTATATCCCTTGCAGGAGGCGCAGGTCAGCGGTGCCGCAGAGCCGGTGCTCCAGGGCGCCGAGCGGGAGATAGTCGAGCGCATCGCCGCGAATGCCGCGTTCCGCTATCCCTATGAGGATGCGTCAGGGCTGCCGTCGAAGATAACGGCTACGGAGCTCAAACGCCTCGGCGAACCCGACCCGGAGGCGCAGGAGCTCATCCCACAGGTGCATTATAACTTCCGCCGCCCCGAGCTCGGCACGGAGCTGCGGCTCAGCCCGACCCAGCGCGGCACGGCAACGCATATGCTGCTGCAATTCATGGACTACTCCCGCAGCGGCTCCGTCGAGGAGATACGCGGTGAGCTTGACAGGCTAACTGCCGCAGGCTTTCTCAGCCGCGTGCAGGCCGATGCCGTTGACGTTGACTGCGTGTACGGACTGTTTTCC
Source organism: Escherichia coli (assembly GCA_963632825.1). GTDB lineage: Bacteria > Bacillota > Clostridia > Oscillospirales > Oscillospiraceae > F23-B02. The sequence continues at coordinate 32,864 of CAVGWF010000031.1, forward strand.
TCCGAGCTCGGAAGGAGAATACTCACGGCCGACGGTCTGCGCCGCGAATTCAAATTCTCGCTCCTGTGTCCGGCAGAGAAATTTTTCGGTGCCGGTGAGGGCGAGCGGGTGCTGCTTCAGGGCGTTATGGACTGCGTTATCGAGGAAAACGGCGAGCTTACGATAATTGATTACAAGACCGACCGCGTGCGCGCAGATGCGCTGCGTGAGCGCGCGAAGGGCTATGAAAAGCAGCTTGCGGCCTATGCGTATGCCGCACAGCGAATGACCGGCAAACCCGTGCGCGAGTGCGTTCTGTACTTCCTCTATGCCGGCGAGACCGTCATATTGCGCAATGACCGGATATAAAACACACACCGTGATTTGCCGCGCAAAAAAATGCTTGCAAACGGTGCGCCCGTGTGCTACAATTCTCTTTGCGTCTTGTAACCACGCCTGTGCGTGCTCAAGACAGCCTACGACGAGGAGAAATGAACAATGAAGGCAGGAATACATCCTAATTATCAGCCCACCGTTATAAAGTGCGCCTGCGGCGCGACCATCGAGACCGGCTCGACCCGCCCCGGCATCACCGTCGAGATCTGCTCGAAATGCCATCCCTTCTACACCGGCAAGCAGAAGCTCGTTGACACCAGCGGCCGCGTTGATAAGTTCAATAAGAAGTACGGCATTAAGTAATTTTATATTGCAGCTTGAGACCGCATCTTCTGATGCGGTCTTTTTCTGTTTCCTCGTCAAATATGGTCATTTTTGTGCAAATTTTGAATATCTGTCCGCTAACGCTCTAAAGCTTGGTATAATATACTTGGTTTTTCTGCTTTAGGGAGGACAGGATGACGGTAAAGAAAATATTGGCAATGGTTATCGCGCTTGCCGCTATGCTCACGATGCTCGCGGGCTGCGGCGACGACAGCGAGGACGAGGCAAACGGCAGCACCTATGAGTACAAATATGTGGTCAGGGATCTGCCGGAGCCCAAGTATATAACCCCTGCCGAGGCGTTTGCCGGAGGCAGCGGCACGGCTGCCGATCCGTATCAGATAGCCGATGCCGCGCAGCTTGCGCTGCTTACGACCGACAACGACAAGGCGTCGGATAAGAACATTCAGGCAAAGGATGCCGTTTTGAAGATCTCGAATTGCACGAGCACCTGCACCATGGTCGTAAACGAGCCGGGCGCCGAGGAGTACACCGACTATATCGGCGGCGTTATCGGCAATGCGTCCGCGGCGGACGGCTTCTCGATACTCGTTACAAGGTGCACCTATTCCGGCGCTGACAGAGGTCTGGGCAACACGGATCTCCCCGATGTCGGAACGAAGAAATAACGAAGAAATAACAAGAAAGAGGTAACACGGTATGTGGATACTTACATGGAAAAAATACGGGCTTTCCAAATCTGGGACGGCTCTGAGCGTTTTCGGCGCTTTTATGAGATACGCCGGCGCTATGCTGCTGTTCAAGGGTATCATACCGACGGGGATAGTTTTGTTCCTTATCGGTATCGGTATTCATTTTGCCGCCGAGTCGGTGGCGCACGGCGATTGGGTAAAGTATGTGCAGACGAGCGGTCTCGCCCAGCGGATACAAAACGGCGACCTCCAGACCGCGGCACAGATATATACCAAGATCGAGGATGAGAAGAAGCGGCAGTACCTCCTCTCGCTCAACCCGCAGATACCGTCATACATAGCTTATATGAAGCAGACCGGACAGCCCGTCGGCTGACCGGAGGCTCTGCAAGCATTTATCCCCCGCAGGCGCTGCCCGCGGGGGATAAGCTATGCCGACTTTTTCTATATTCTCGTGACAAGCGGCGCGGGATTTGGTATACTGTAGTATCAATCGAAGTTAAAAGGACTGATAACAATAGAAGCAAACGAGGTAAAAATTGAACGCGCGGTGCTCGCGGGACTTTCGGCGGCATCCATGGAGCCTAAGGAGCGCTCAACCGATATATCCATGCAGGAGCTTGCCGCGCTTGTTGAAACTGCCGGCGGCGAGCCGGTCGGAATGCTTATACAGAACCGTCCAACGCCCGATCCGCACAGCTTTATCGGCGACGGTAAGGTAGCCGAGCTCAAGGAGTTTATAGAGATGAACGACTGCGATCTCGCAGTGTTCGACAACGAGCTCTCGCCATCGCAGATGAGGGTGCTGTCCGAGGAGCTGGGCGTAAAGGTGCTCGACCGTTCGGGACTCATACTCGATATATTCGCCCAGCGTGCGCAGACGCGCGAGGGTCAGCTTCAGGTGGAGCTTGCGCAGTACAAATACCTGCTGCCGCGCCTGACAGGTATGTGGACCCATCTTGTGCGCCAGACGGCAGCCGGCGGCTCGTCGCCCATCGGCACGCGCGGTCCCGGCGAGACCCAGCTGGAGACCGACCGCCGCCATATCCGCAGAAAGATACAGAAGCTTGAGGAGGAGCTTGCCTCCGTGCGCAAGATCCGTTCCACTCAGCGCCGTAAACGCGAGAAAAACTCCGTGCCCATCGTTGCGCTTGTAGGGTACACGAACGCGGGAAAATCTACGCTTCTAAACTGCCTGACCGATGCCGGAATACCGGCAAACGACCGCCTTTTCGACACCCTTGATACCACGACCCGCAAGCTTCGCATAGACGAGCTCACGGAGGTGCTCGTGTCCGACACGGTCGGCTTTATACGCAAGCTGCCTCACCACCTTGTTGAGGCGTTCAAGGCAACGCTGGAGGAGCTGAGCTACGCCGATGTGCTGCTGCACGTCATCGACATTTCAAACCCAGACTGGGAGGAGCAGGCGCGCGTCGTGGACGAGCTCATCGAAAAGCTCGGCGCACGGCAGACCCCGTGCATCCGCGTTTTCAACAAGTGCGATGCCTATGCGGGCATACTGCCGCACGGTGAGGACACGGTGTGCCTGTCCGCAAAGACCGGCGAGGGCGTTCTGGAGCTCGTGGAAAGGCTCTCGGCAATACTCGACAGGGGCAGCAGGAGGGTTCTGATGCACATCCCGTATTCCGAAGCGGGCATAGTCGACCTCTTGAACCGCGAGGCTGCCGTTGAGAGCATCGAGTATACGGATACCGGCATTGAAGCCGCCGCCGTCGTTCCGCCGGAGGTGTTCGGCAGGATAAAGCGCTTTATTCCCGGCTACACGGAGCCCAAGGAGGACTGGGAGGACGAATAATGAACGAGTATTTCATACCCGCCGGAAACGGCGAGGCTGAATTTGTCGAAAAGCGTTCGGACTTTCTCGGTCATGTGAGATTTGCCGAGACGGAGGATGCCGCGCGCGAGTTCATAAACGAGATGAAGAAAAAGCACTATGATGCCCGCCATAACTGCTGGTGCTATATCATCCGCGGCGGCGCGGTGCGGTACTCCGACGACGGCGAGCCGCAGGGCACGGCCGGACTTCCGATGCTCGAGGTGTTTAAGCGCGAGGGTGTTGAGAATATCGTGTGCGTGGTGACGCGGTATTTCGGCGGCGTGCTGCTCGGAACGGGCGGACTGCTGCGCGCATACACAAAAAGCGCAAAGGATGCGCTCGATGCCGCCGGCATCGCCGCCGTAAGGCGGCGGGTGAGGGTGCTTGTCGAGTGCCCGTATTCGCTGCTTGAGAGGATGAAGCTTGAGTGCGCGGCTCTTGACGGAACGGTGCGCGATACGCAGTACGGTGCGCAGGTCGCGCTGGAGCTGCTCCTGCCGGAGAAAAGCGCCGCGACCTTTGCCGCGAGAGTCACGGAGGTAAGCGCCGGAGCCTGTACGGCGGAGCTCACGGGAGAGGAGCTTGTGCCGGTAAAGCTGCGGTAAGCCGGACGAACGACTGTACCATGCATGGTTTTGTATGGTGCAGTTTTTTGCTTATCGGAAATAAAATCGAAAAAATTTTAAAAAAATAGAGGGAAATGCGAATGTGCGTCGTATAAGGGTATAGAGAGGAAAATTAACGGCTTGAAAGGAAGGGTGATAATATGGCGTGTCCGAGGGAAAGACGCGAGATAGCCGAGCGCACGCTCGTCGGACGGTATGGTGTCAGAGCGGAAAATTCCGCAGGCAGAGCCGTGAAGGAGCCGGAGTGCGAGATACGCACCTGCTTCCAGCGCGATGTGGACAGGATAACCCACTCAAAATCGTTCCGCCGCTTAAAGCATAAAACGCAGGTGTACCTGCTGCCGGAGGGCGACCACTACCGCACCCGCCTTACGCACACGCTGGAGGTGTCGCGTCTTGCACGCACGGTTGCGAGGGCGCTGGACCTCAACGAGGATCTCACCGAGGCGATGGCGCTCGGTCACGATCTGGGGCATACGCCGTTCGGTCATGCCGGAGAGCGTGCGCTTGCGAAGATATATGCGCCGGGCTTTAAGCATTATGAGCAGTCACTGAGAGTGGTGGATATACTCGAGCGCGACGGCAGGGGGCTGAACCTCTGCTGCGAAACGCGCATGGGCATACTGCACCACACCCACGGTGCACCCGACGATACGCGCGAGGCCACCGTCGTCAGACTGTCCGACCGCATCGCATACATAAACCACGACCTTGACGACACTATCCGCGCCGGCATACTCCGCAGTGAGGATGTGCCAGATATGATCCGCACCCGCTGCGGCGAGCGCAACAGCGAGCGAATAAACTCCATCGTTCTCGACCTGATCGAAAACAGCCGTGACGGGGTAATAAAAATGAGCGATTACATGCAGGAGGCGGTGGACTTTTTCCATGCCTTCATGTACTCGGATGTGTATACAAATCCCATTGCAAAGAGCGAGGAGAGCAAGGTGGACGGCATCATCGGAGGGCTTTTCGAGCATTACACCGCAAAGCCGGAGGAAATGCCGGAGGAAATGCAGATAATTGCCGGTAACGAGGGCGTTGAGCGCGCGGTGTGCGACTACATCTCCGGCATGACCGACGGCTATGCCATGGAGAAGTTCAGCGAGATATTCATCCCCATGTCATGGACGGTGAAATGATAGAGCGGCTTCATGCCGGGAGAACGCCGCAATCGCCATATCCGCAGGTGCGGAAAAACGCCTCGGAAAAAAAGAAAGGAGAGATGTATTTATGGCTATACCGGAGAGCTTTTTGCAGGAGCTCGTTGAGAGAAACGATATAGTGGATGTGGTCAGCGAGTATGTCTCCCTGACAAAGCGCTCGGGCTCGAACCGCTTCGGTCTGTGCCCCTTCCACAGCGAAAAGACCCCGTCGTTTTCCGTATCGCCCGACAGGCAGATATACCACTGCTTCGGCTGCGGCAAGGGCGGCAGCGTTATAAACTTCATAATGGAGATAGAAAATCTCAGCTTCCCGGAGGCAGTGGCATTTCTCGCAAAGCGCGTGGGTATGCAGATGCCCGAGGAGGCCGATGACCGCGATGCAAGGCGCCGCAGACGGCTGCTCGACCTGAACCGCGACGCGGCAAGGTTTTTCTACTCCTGCCTGTCAAAGCCGGAGGGCAAGCCCGCGCTCGACTACATGGCAAAGCGGCAGATACTGCCGGCAACGGCAAAGCGCTTCGGACTCGGCTATGCGCCCGACACATGGGACAGCCTTATAAAAGCAATGAGCGCGCTCGGCTATTCCGAATATGAAATGTTCGATGCCGGTCTGGTGCGCAAGGGCAAAAACGGCGGACATTATGACACGTTCCGCAACCGGCTGATGTTTCCGGTCATTGATGTGCGCGGCGATTTTATCGGCTTTTCCGGCAGAATACTCGGCGACGGTGAGCCAAAATACATGAACACCCCGGAAACGCCGGTGTTCAGCAAAAGCCGCAATTTATTCGCGATGAATCTGGCTAAAAAGTCGAAGAGCGGACATATAATACTTGCTGAGGGCAATGTCGATGTCGTGATGATGCATCAGGCGGGCTTTGACGGCGCGGTCGCTTCGCTGGGCACCTCGCTCACCTCGGAGCAGGCGCGGCTGATATCGCACTATGTGAACGAGGTAATAATCGCCTACGACAACGACGGTGCGGGCAGGAAAGCGGCTCAGCGCGCGATAGGACTGCTGGAGAAGCTCGACCTCAGGGTAAAGGTGCTTTCCATGTCCGGAGCAAAGGACCCGGACGAGTATATAAAGACCAAGGGTGCCGACGCGTTCCGCAATCTGCTGGAGAAGTCCGAAAACCACATAGACTACCGCCTGCAAACGGTGACGGACAAGTACGACCTGAGCGTTGACGAGCAGAAGGTAGCGTTTCTGAAGGAGGCATCGGATATGGTGGCGCATCTGCCGGGCAGCGTCGAGCGTCAGGTGTACTCGATGCGCATCGCCGGCATGGCGGGAGTGTCCGCAGAGGTCGTGGTACAGGAGGTCGAGCGGCGCAGAAAGCGCCTCGTGCGCTCGGCACAGCGCACCGACGCGAGGTCGGCGGCTCATCCCGAACGGCAGCTCCAGCCGAGGGATAAGGAGCTCAGATACGACGATCCCGAGTCTGCCGCAGCCGAGGAGGGTATAATAAGGATACTCTATCTTGATCAGGGGCTGTGCCGAAGCAAGAAGCTTCCGGAGCCGGAGGAGTTTTCGTCGCCGGCACTGGCGCGGATATACTCGGTGCTCAAGGCAAAGTATGAAAACGGCGAGATCATCAGCATGGCGTCGATGAGCGCGGTGCTGCTCCCTCAGGAGGCGGCGCTTCTGGCGTCGGTGCTGCAAAAGCCCGAGGCTCTGCGCAACGGCGATATGGCGCTGCATGATTACATAGAAAAAATAAAGCACCGCTCCGAGCTGGCGGATACCGGCGGAGATCTGCGTGCGCTTGCAAATAAATATAAAGAAACTAAAGGATATGAGGGGTAACAGCCATGGACGAGAAGAATAAAGCAATGACCGAGCAGGAGCTTGAAAAAGCAGCCGACGCACTGCTTGCCGAGGATGCGCTCAGGACCGAGCCCAAAAAGAAAGCGTCAAAGCGCAGGCCCAAGGAGGAGCCCAAGGAGGAAACGACACCTGCCGAGGCAAAAACCGCGGAGGATATCCTCAGCGAGCTGCTTGAAAAAGCAAAGAAAAACGGCAAGATAAGCACAAAGGAGATAGCGTCGCTCGAGGAAAAGGGCGTTGATGCCGAAACGATAACGAAGTTTTACGACATGCTTGAGGCAAATAATATAGACATCGACATAAGCGGCGACGATGCCATTGCGATACTTGACGATATAGACATGCCGGAGATTGAGGAGCTCAACGAGATCGAGGAGGTCACCGAGGAGGAAATAGCCGAGGTAAAGGTAGATGACAGCTACAGCACCGACGATCCCGTGCGCATGTTCCTCAAGGAGATAGGCAAGGTGCCTCTGCTGACCGCCGAGGAGGAGGTCGAGCTCGCAATAAAGATGAGCCAGGGCGACGAGGAAGCCAAGCGCCGAATGACGGAGGCAAACCTCAGGCTCGTTGTTTCGATAGCAAAGCGCTATGTCGGCCGCGGAATGCTGTTTCTCGACCTCATTCAGGAGGGCAACCTCGGTCTTATAAAGGCCGTCGAGAAGTTTGACTACACTAAGGGGTACAAGTTCTCGACCTATGCCACATGGTGGATCCGTCAGGCGATAACCCGCGCGATAGCCGATCAGGCGCGCACCATCCGCATACCGGTCCACATGGTAGAGACCATAAACAAGGTCATCCGCGTATCGCGCCAGCTCCTTCAGGAGCTCGGTCACGATCCCAGCGCCGAGGAGATAGCCGCCGAAATGGGCATGCCGGTGGACAAGGTGCGCGAGATACTTAAGATAGCGCAGGAGCCGGTGTCGCTCGAAACGCCCATCGGCGAGGAGGAGGACAGCCACCTTGGCGACTTCATTCCCGATGAGGATGCATCCGAGCCGAGCGAGGCCGCCAGCTTTTCGCTTCTCAAGGAGCAGCTCATGGAGGTGCTCGATACGCTCACTCCGCGCGAGAAGAAGGTGCTTGAGCTCCGCTTCGGAATCGTTGACGGCCGTACCCGCACTCTTGAGGAGGTCGGCAAGGAATTTAATGTCACCCGCGAGCGTATCCGCCAGATCGAGGCCAAGGCACTGCGTAAGCTCCGTCACCCGAGCCGCAGCAAAAAGCTCAGAGACTTTTTGAACTGAAAAAAACAAACGCCATGCGGGTGCCTGAGCAGCATTGCGGCAGTACGGTGCCGGCGTACAGGATCATATAATTGAAAGTGCGGTGCAGGACAATGCACCGCACTTTCAATATTGCCGCGCCTACCTACAGTGAAGGTGTTAACAAAGCGGCTTGTGCGCAGCTTCAGGTGTGCAAATATAATAAAACCGCCCGGCCGGGCGGTTTTTATAATGGCTTTACAAGGCTTCTGCGCTGCGGTCAACGGCGCGGATGTTTTTTTCGAATTTGCTGCGCGCTCCCATTACCTCATGCCCGCAGCCGAGGCATCTGAGCTTGAAATCAGCGCCGGTGCGCAGAACCTGCCAGCGCTTTTCACCGCAGGGGTGCGCCTTTTTCATGGTGAGAATATCACCCACACGAATATCCATCGGCATCGAAAGCACCTCACTTTTTTATCTCATCCCAGTATTTTTTGGCGGCCTGCTCTATCCTGTTGCCGCCGTAATCGTAATACTTTGCGCCTTTGAGCGCATCGGGCAGATATTGCTGCCGCACCCAGTGATTGGGGTAGGAGTGCGGGTATTTGTAGCCCTGCTCGCGCTCAAAGCCCGTGCCGTCGGCATGGACATTCTGAAGCTCCCGCGGCGGGGGACCGCTTTTGCCCGCGCGCACATCGGCAAGGGCTGCATCTATCGCCATAACACCGCTGTTGGACTTCGGCGCGGTGGCGAGAAATATCACAGCCTCGGCAAGCGGCAGCCGTGCCTCCGGCATACCGAGCTGGAGCGCCGAATCGACGCACGCCTTCACTATCGGTACCGCCTGAGGATATGCAAGCCCTATGTCCTCGCTCGCCGAGCACAGTATGCGCCGGCACGCACCCACAAGGTCGCCCGCCTCCAGAAGCCGCGCAAGGTAATGCAGAGCGGCATCAGGGTCGGAGCCGCGCAGCGACTTCATCAGCGCCGATAGTGCGTCATAGTGCTCATCGCCGTCGCGGTCATAGCGCATGGCGCTGCGCTGGGTCACGCTTTTTGCGTCCTCAAGGCTTATTACCGCCTTGCCGTTTTCGAGGCTTGCCGTTGAAAACAGCAGCTCCACCGCATTTATCGCCTTGCGCACATCACCGCCGCAGGCCTGACTTATCCGCGCCGCGACGCCGGCTTCGAGCTCAGGCTCCACGCCGCTTTTTTCGGCAAGCAGCCTGAATGCGCGCTCGACGGCAGGCTCGGCCTCCCCGGGTGTGACGGGCTTGAATTCAAACACCGTCGAGCGGCTGAGAATAGCTCCGAACACGCAGAAATAGGGATTCTCCGTTGTCGATGCGATGAGCGTTATGCGCCCGTCCTCTATAAATTCGAGCAGCGACTGCTGCTGCTTTTTGTTAAAGTACTGTATCTCGTCAAGGTACAGCAGAACGCCGCCGGGTGTGAGCAGAGTGTCGAGCTCGGCGATGATCTCCTTTATGTCGGCAAGCCCTGCCGTGGTAGCGTTCAGCTTGCGCAGAGTGCGGTTGGTCTTCTCCGCGATTATTCGCGCAACGGTCGTCTTGCCCGTGCCTGACGGGCCGTAGAAAATCATGTTCGGTATGTTTTCGCTCTCGACAATGCGGCGCAGAAGTCCTCTTTCGCCAAGGATGTGCCTCTGCCCGACGACCTCGTCGAGGCTGTGCGGCCGTATTTCGTCTGCAAGCGGTTTATACATATATTTCTCCTGAAGTCGCATTTGCCGTGGCGCACGGAGCGCCCGCGTGTTAGAATGTATGTGAGGTGATGATAATGCGTACAAAGCAGCAGGTCTCGGAGATAGTCCGGCGGCTGGAGGAGTGCTATCCTCTTGCCGACTGTACGCTCGATTATAAGAAGGATTATGAGCTTTTGTTTTCCGTGCGTCTTGCGGCGCAGTGCACCGATGCGCGCGTAAACGAGATAACGCCCGCACTGTTCGGACGGTTTCCGACGCTCGAGAGCTTTGCCGGAGCCGATGTCTCGGAGGTCGAGGAATATGTGCGCTCCTGCGGGTTCTACCGCGCAAAGGCGCGTGACATCGTAGGCAGTGCGAAGCTGCTGCTCGAGCGCTTTGACGGCAGGGTGCCGGATAATATGAACGATCTGCTCACGCTGCCGGGAGTCGGGCGGAAAACGGCAAATCTCATCCTCGGCGACATATACAAGGTGCCCGGCTCAACGGTAGTTGACACGCATTGTATAAGAATATCGAACCGTCTGGGGCTTGTTGACGATCTCAGGGATCCGGTGAAAATAGAAGCCGAGCTCCGGCGTCAGCTTCCGCCGGATAAGAGCTCGGATTTCTGCCACCGCATCGTCCTGCACGGCAGAGCCGTGTGCACCGCGCGCAGGCCCGAATGCGGCAAATGCTGCCTGCGCGACATGTGCCAATATGCCGTCGGGCAAACGAGCCAATAGCGGCGGCGCCGGCTCACGCCGAAATTTGACCCCACCGTGGGCAGAAATTTTCTCGCACCTTGGCTCCCTTGCGCAAAGGGAGCCAAGGTGCACTACGGCAGGCGCGGCAATACACCGGTTTTGCCGGTACTCTCAGGTCAGGACACCGCAACAGACGTATTGGCAGGTGCAGAAAACCGCCTCTGAAAAAATCAGGTTTTCGTTATATGCACATTGAGGTGATCGTAGCACATCTCAACACCGTATTTCTCAAAGCAGGTGCGCAGGTTTTCGTTCAGTGCAAAATACACATTCCAATAATCTGCCGTTTTACACCACACGCGCACGGTGTACTCTATTGAGCTGCTGCCGTAGCCGACTATTGCGGCAAACGGTGCGGGATCGCTCAGCACCCGCTCATCCATCGCGGCGGCTGCCAGAGCCGCCCTGCGCACATCCTCGGTCGCGCAGTCATACGACGCGGTAACGGAGATGATGATGCGGCGCTTTTCCTCGGCGGTGAAATTGATTATCTGTCCCGAGGTAACGGTGCCGTTAGGCGCATAAACAACGCGGTTATCAGGCGTTGCATAAGCCGTGTAAAACAGCCCTATGCTCTGCACGACGCCCTCCTCCGAGCCTATCTGCACATAATCTCCGACCTTGAAGGGATGAGTCGTCAGCAGCGTTATGCCGGAAAACAGGTTCGACAGAAGTCCCTGCAGTGCGAGTGACAGCGCAACGCCCACGACCGACAGCACCGCAACAAGGCTCGTTACCGGAATGCCCAGCGTGCCGGCAATGATGATGACCGCGATCGTCCACAGTCCGGCCTTTATCGCGCTGCGGAAGAAGGACTTGAGGCTCGCATCGAGATGACGGCTTGCGTCGAGCATTTTCCCGAAAGCCCTGCACAGTATCTTGATGGCTATATAGCACAGCAGATAGACGATCAGCGCTGAAAAAAGTGAGCCGAGCGATATATCGCCGAGCTTTATTGATGATAGAGAGTCGAAAAAGTTCATATTCTCACCCCAGCTTGAGTTCGCGGCAGGAGCCCGCTCCGAAGTGGGCCTCCATCTCGTCCTTGTATTTTGGGAAATGCTCCGACGGCATGAGTGCCTGCACGCATCCGGCAAATCCGCCGCCGTGTACACGCCATGCGCCGATGCCGTCGAGCAGCTTTGCGCTCAGCTCAAGCCCGTATTCGAGCTTGTGGTCGTCTGAAACACTGGTGACGATGTTGTTGAGCAGTCTTTCAGATGATCTTCCGGACTCGTTCATAAGGCGCATATACTCGCCGGCATTGCCCGCTTCGAGGGCGGCGCACATCTTGGGGACACGGGCGTTTTCGTCGAAAAAGTGCTTTGCCCTGCGCACGGGGCGGTCGGCGGTGTCCCATCTCTTGGCATAGAAATCCGCAGGGTCGACCTCGCCCAAAAGCTCCTTGCCGAAAAAGCTTGCGATAAGGCGCATGTCGGCGGGAATGCGTGCATAGCTCGTGTCCAGCCCCGCGTGGCTGCCGCCGGTATCGGTCAGACACAGGGTAAGTCCCATGCGCGAAAAGTCCGCGTTGACGGGGACGACCTCACCGGTGAGAAAATCTATGTACACGGCCTTGCCGAGGGCGCAGGCGAGCTGATCCATCATGCCGCATGGCTTTCCGAAATGCAGGTTCTCCGCCTGCTGCGCGATGCGGGCAATGCCCATCGGCTCAAGCTCATCGTTATTGTACATGGAGTTGAATATCCTGCCGATCAGCACGGCAAAGGCAGCCGAGGAGCTGAGCCCCGAGCCCGCCGTCAGCTCGCTGTCGAGCACGGCGTTGAATCCGCCGAAGCGTGCGCCGACATCGTACATTGCGGCGGCAACGCCGCGCACGAGCGCAGCCGAGGAGCCGAACTCCTCCGGGTGCACATCGAGGTTCAGCAGATTTATTTCCATGTCCGGAAAACCGGACGACCTTATGCGGGCAACATTGTCAAAGTTGGGTTCTGCCAGTGCACGAATGCCCTTATCCACCGCCGAGGCGAGAACACGCCCCTTCTGATGGTCGGTGTGATTTCCGGCAAGCTCGGTTCTTCCCGGTGCGAAATAGCTTTCCATATTTATCGCCCTCTTTATCCGTTTTGCCGCAGTGCGGCATTTTTTATTTTCTTTCGAGCACGCGTCCGATGCCGGCAATAACGCCGTCGGCATCAATGCCGTATTTCTTCAGCAGCTCGTTATAGGGACCGGATTCGGTGAAGGTGTCCTGAATGCCGACAAACTCGGTTGGAGCACCGCAGCCGAAATACGCCAGAACCTCGGAAACCGCCGAGCCGAGACCGCCGTGGATATTGTGCTCCTCGGCGCACACTACGGCACCCGTCTCCTCTGCGCATTTTTTTATGAGCTCTCTGTCGATGGGCTTTATTGAATACATATCGACAACGCGCACCGAAACGCCCTTTTCCGCAAGCCTTTCGGCGGCTTCGAGAGCCTTGTGCACCATGATGCCGCAGGCGATAACGGTAACATCCGTGCCGTCGCGCACGATCTCGCCCCTGCCAAGCTCAAACCTCTTATCCGCAGGATACAGGTCGGGGTAGACCTCGCGGCTCAGGCGCAGGTACATGGGACCATAGGTCTCGGTGGCGTATTTGGTCGCCCAGCGTGCGGCGCTCTCGTCGGCGGGAGCGATGACCTTCATGTTCGGCAGTGCGCGCATGAAGGCGATGTCCTCGGTAGCATGGTGGCTGGCACCGTCGAGCGCATCGGACATACCGCAGTATGCGCCGGCGAATTTGACATTGAGATTTGCATAGCATATCTGATCGCGCGCAGACAGAAGTCCCAGCGAGGTCAGGAAAACGGTAAAGGTATTTACAAACGGCACCTTGCCGCAGGCCGCCATACCTGCGGCAGTCGCGACCATGTTCTGCTCCGCGATGCCCATGTTGAAAAAGCGCTCGGGATGAGCCTTGCCGAAAATGGCGCTTTTCGTCGAGCCGGAGAGATCAGCGTCGAGAACGACTATGTTTTCATTGGTATTGCCAAGCTCGGCCAGCATTGAGCCGTAAACCTCCCGTATCTGCTTAGGCATTGACCTCACCTCCAAGTTCCTCCATCGCCTTTGCGAAGCTTTCGTCGTCTATGGCCTTGCCGTGCCAGGCGCTCTTGCCCTCCATAAAGGACACGCCCTTGCCCTTCACGGTATCGGCAATGATAACGGTCGGTGCGCCTACCGCGCCGTCGGCAACGCTTATGCAGAAGTCCAGAGCCTCAAGATCGTGACCGTCACACTCAAGCACCGTCCAGCCGAACGATTCCCACTTGCCCGCCAGATCACCAAGCGGCATGACCTCGTCGGTGGTGCCGTCGAGCTGTACCTTATTATAGTCAACTATCGCAATGAGGTTATCGAGCCTGAACTTCGGCGCGGACATCGCAGTCTCCCAGATAACGCCCTCGTCAAGCTCACCGTCGCCTAAAACGGCGTAGACCTTTGCGGGGGAGCCGTTCAGCTTGAGCGCGAGCGCCATGCCCTGAGCGGCGGGGAAGCCCTGGCCGAGCGGACCTCCGGGCATCTCAACGCCGGGGGTGTGCATGCTCGGATGACCCGCAAGCCCGCCCATGCGGCGCAGGGTCGCCATTTCCCCGACAGGGAAAAAGCCCTTTTCGGCGAGGTTTCGGTAGAGCATCGGTGCGGCGTGACCCTTTGAGAGCACAAGTCTGTCTCGGTCGGGGTCGTCCGGGTGTCCTGCATCAAGGTTCATGTGCTCCTGATAGAGATAGGTCAGTATCTCACAGGATGACAGTGAGCCGCCGGGGTGCCCGCTTTTTGCCGCGTGGATAGCGGTCAATACATCAATTCTGAAGCGTCTGCACAGCTCGTTGAGCTCGGCGCAGCGCTCGGCAGTTAAAGCCATTGTCTGTTCCTCCGTTGTTAAATTCTGTTTTCGTTTCACAAAAACTACACATTCTTCATCACTTTATAATATAGAACACCGCCCCCTCAAAGTCAAATTCTTTTGTACCGGTTTTTCGGAGGCGTTTTTCCGCACCTGCGGATACGGCTATTGCGGTTGCCCGACCGGTGGGTACCGACAAAACCGGTGTATTGACGCACTGAATCGGTGCACCCTTGGGGCAGAAGCATTCTCCGCAGTGCGTTACCGCGACGGCGCAGCTAAAACAATTGCCAATATTGGCAGCGCATTGCCCGCCACGGCGAGTGGCACTGATGAGGTGGAAATATATCATCGGCGTAAGCCGGCAATTGAAAGTGCGGTGCAAAATGATGCACCGCACTTGATATTTATATGACTTTACCCACCGGTCGGGACACCGCAATGGATGTATCGGCAGGGGCGTTAATCCGCCGCTAAAAGCTCTGCGATCTGGATGGCGTTGGTCGCGGCGCCCTTTCGGACCTGGTCGCCGCAGCACCAGATGTTCAGCCCGCGCTCATCGGTGAGATCCTCGCGGATGCGTCCGACGAATACGAGATCCTGATTCTGAGTGTCGAGCGGCATGGGGTACTGAAGCGCGCCGAGATCGTCGACGAGCTTTACGCCGGGCGCGGCGGCTATGACCTCGCGCGCACGCTCAACGGAGATCTTCTCCTTTGTTTTCAGGCAGATGGAAACGCTGTGGCTGCGCACGACGGGCACGCGCACACAGGTGCAGCTGACCTTGAGCTCCGGCAGATGCATGATGCGCCGTCCCTCATTCTGAAGCTTCATCTCCTCGGAGGTGTAGCCCGCGAACTGCTCGCCGCCTATCTGCGGAATGACATTGTACGCTATCTGGTAGGCGAACACCTTCGGCTCAAAGCTCTCACCTCTGGAGAGTGCCTCGACCTCTCCGAACAGCTCCTTGGGACCTGCCGCGCCCGCGCCGGATACCGCCTGATACGACGAAACGACCATGCTCTCGATGGGAGATACGGCGTTGAGCGCATTCACCGCGGTGCAGGATATGACGGTGGTGCAGTTGGGGTTTGAGATAACGCCCTTGTGCTTTTTAACATCCTCGGGGTTTATTTCGGGCACGACGAGCGGCACATCGGGGCAGAGCCTGAACGCGCTGGAGTTGTCGATAAACACGGCGCCCGAGGCCTTGATATCCTCGACAAAGCGCTCTGCGATGTCGTTTTCGGCGGCACCGAGGACAATGTCCAGTCCCTCGAAGTTTTCTCTGCATGCCTCAACGACGACATGACCGCCTATCTCCTTACCGGCGGAGTTCTTGCTTGCGAGAAGCCTCAGCTCGCCGATGGGGAAGCTGCGCTCGGCGAGAATTTTCATCATTTCCTGTCCGACTGCGCCCGTTGCGCCGAGAATGCCGACATTGTATTTTTTCATTGTAATATTCTCCTTACTTTACAAAGCTGTTATATAGTACGCGAACGCAGCTTTCAAAATCATCGTTATTTACGCCGACGATGATATTCAGCTCGTCCGGTCCCTGCGAGATCATGCGGATGTTTATGCCGTTTTTACCGAGTGCGGCGAATATCCTGCCCGAGGTACCGGGCTGAAACGCCATCTGCCTGCCGACGGCGGCGACGACGGAAATGCCGCTCGTTATCTGAATGTTATCCGGCAGCAGCTCCTCGCGCAGCTCGCCGACTATGGAATAAATGCGGTCTTTGGCCTTGTCCGCGGCGACGACGAACGACACGCTGTCAATGCCGGAGGGGGTGTACTCAACGCACACACCGTGCTTTTCAAACACCTCAAGCATGCGCCGCAGCGAGCCCATCTGCGAGCTCATTCCGGTCTTTGACACGGTGATGATGGAGAAGTTTTTCCTGCCCGCGATGCCGGTTATGAAGCGGTCGCTCACCTGCTCGTCAGGAAAGCTCTCCATGATGAGCGTGCCGGGGTGGTCGGGGTCGTTGGTGTTGCGGATGTTGAGGGGAATATTCTTCTCCCTTACAGGAAACACAGCTCCCTCGTGCAGCACCTGCGCGCCCATGTAGCTGAGCTCGCGCAGCTCGTTATAGGTTATGCGCTCTATCGCGTCGGGATTGTCAACTATGCGCGGGTCGGCCATGAGTATTCCGGAAACATCGGTCCAGTTTTCGTACACATCGGCATTCAGGGCCGCCGCAGCCAGCGCGCCGGTAACATCGCTGCCGCCGCGCGACAAAACGCGGATGCTGCCGTCGGGCATTGCGCCGTAAAACCCCGGCGTCACTATCTTCCGTCCCGCCGCGAGCCGCTCGAGCTCGGTGTAGGAGCGTTCCTTGTCGATGCTGCCGTCAAACGAAAACTTCAGCCACAGCTCGGCGTCGAGAAAGTCGTAGCCGAGATAGTCGGCCATGAGCAGCGCCGAAAAATATTCGCCGCGCGACACGAGCTTATCCTTCGATATGCCGCGCTCGATTTCCTCGCGCAGAGCGGAAAGCCGCGAGTCTATATCGACGCTCAGCCCGAGCTCGGCGCATATGCCGCGATAGCGCTCCGCGATCATCTCAAACACAGGATCGCAGCTTACGCCGTATTTCTTGTGCGCATGGCACAGGTACAGAAGATCCGTGAGCTTATGGTCGTCTTTGAAGCGCTTTCCGGCTGCCGAAACGACTATCACCCGCCGTGCGGGATCTGCCTCGATGATGGACCTTACCTTTCTGAACTGTCCGGCGTCCGCCATGGACGAGCCGCCGAATTTTGCGACCTTCAACATATCACATGAGCCCCGCTATAAACAGCCCGGGGTCTGCCTCCTTTGCCTTTGCTGCCCAGCCGTGCATCTTCGATACCGGCACGGGCATCGTTATAACGCCTTCACCGCATTCCTCAACGGCAACGGAGCGGATAAACTCGTCGTCACCGGCAAAGCGCACATAGTAGGCGTGTCCGGCGGCGGAGTTATCGACCGGCACCTCGCGCACCATGCCGGTATAAAAGCTCTTTACGCCGCTTAAAATGTCTGCGCAGTCGGCAACGGCGTTATACGCGG
The DNA here is from genome assembly GCA_963632825.1 of Escherichia coli. GTDB lineage: Bacteria > Bacillota > Clostridia > Oscillospirales > Oscillospiraceae > F23-B02. The sequence goes on from CAVGWF010000031.1 coordinate 50,268, forward strand.
TGGGGTATCGTCCTGCGCCCTGACCGTAGAAGCTCTCCTTGCCGGTGAGCTCCGTTTCAAACGAGATGACATTGCGGTTTGTCGATACCGCCGCCTCAAGCTCGCCTGCGGGCACAAAGCAGGGCTCTACATAGCAGCTCACCGAGCCGGAGGAGTGCTTTTGACCGAATGCAAGCATTTTGCAGATGCGTTTTCTGCTCTCCGCTGCGGCAATGTCGCCCGCGCAGACGCTGCGTATGCCGAACACCGGCACATCCGCCTCCGAAAGGCACGCGTCAAACGCGACATTCGCACTTATCACGGCCTTGCGCTGAATGTCCAGCCCGTCGATGTCGGCGGAGGGGTCTGCCTCGGCATAGCCGAGTCTCTGTGCCTCGGCAAGAACATCGGCAAAGTCCGCGCCGTTTGAATGCATCGCGTCGAGAATGAAATTCGTTGTGCCGTTCATGATGCCGCAGAAGCCGTTTACGCTGTCAAGCCGCTTGACTCTTTCAAGATTTACGAGCCACGGTATGCCGCCTCCGACGGCCGGAGTGCAGCGAAATGCCACCGACTCGCGCTCGGCAAGCCCGGTGAGCTCTTTATAATAGTGTGCAACAAGGTGCTTGTTCGCGGTCACGACATTTTTTCCTGCCATCATCGCCGCGCTGACATATTCGTAGGCCGGTGACAGCCCGCCGAGCACCTCGACAACCGTGTCCACCTCGGCATCGTTCAATATAATGCTTATGTCCTTTACCGCCTTGTCGCCAAGCTCGGGTCTGTCCCTGCGCACGAGAACATATTTCACCGACATATCCTGCCGCTTGCTCACGATGTCAAGAACCCCGCCGCCGACTACTCCGCAGCCCAAAAGTGCGATCTTCATACCTTTACCCGCCTTTGTTTGTCTTTCTGTCAAAAACATATGTTTTTGAGATGGAAACAATATAACATGTGAGGCGGCAAGATGCAAGCCTTTTTTGCGATTTTAATGTAAAAAAGGAACAATAGCCGGCGGCAGAAACAGTACAAAATGACGAAAGAAACAAATTTGCGGGGTGCGATGCCGCCGCACGGTTATTTTTACCCGGCAGCATGAGCTTTTTGCATATCTCAATATTCCCTATTCGCTCCGTATATGGTATGATGTAAAAAACTCAAACGGAGGCACCGCCATGAAATACGCCGGTCTTATATCGAAAATGACGCTGGAGGAGAAGGCTTCTCTCACCTCGGGCGCGGACTTCTGGAACACCAAGGCCGTGGAGCGGCTGGGCATACCGCAGATGATGCTCGCCGACGGGCCGCACGGTCTGCGCAAGCAGATCGGCAAAAATGACCACCTCGGTCTGAACGCGGCATACCCTGCCACCTGCTTCCCTACGGCATCCGCCGCCGCGAACAGCTGGGACGAGGAGCTCATCGAGCAGATGGGCGTGCGCCTCGGCGCGGAGGCGCGGGCGCAGGAGGTCTCGGTAGTGCTCGGTCCGGGCGTCAATATAAAGCGCAGTCCGCTGTGCGGCAGAAACTTTGAATACTATTCCGAGGATCCGCTGCTCGCGGGCAGGTGCGCCGCCGCACTCATACGCGGGATGCAGTCGACCGGCGTTGCCGCGTGCGTAAAGCACTTTGCGGCAAACTCGCAGGAGACCCTGCGCATGACAAGCGACTCGGTCATGGATGAACGCACTCTGCGGGAGATATACCTCCCCGCGTTTGAGATCGCCGTGAAGCAGGGCGGAGTCAAGTGCCTCATGACATCCTATAACCGACTCAACGGGCAGTACACCAACGAAAACACCCACCTTCTGCAGGACATACTCACCCATGATTGGGGCTATGGCGGGCTCATCGTTACCGACTGGGGCGGCGATAACGACCGCGTTCGCGGACTGATCGCCGGAAACGCGCTCGAAATGCCCGGCACCGGCGGAGAAACCGACCGTCAGATAGTCGGCGCCGTGCGCAGGGGCGAGCTGAGCGAGGAGCTTCTGGACAGGCGCATTGACACGGTGCTGCGGCTCGTGTTCGACGGGCAGGCAGCGTTTAAGGAAAAGCGTGCCGCCGACCTTGAGGAGCACGACGAGTTTGCCGCGCGCCTTGCCGCAGAGAGCGCGGTGCTTCTCAAAAACGAGGACGGCGCCCTGCCGCTGAAGGCCGGCACGCGCGTCGCCGTCATCGGAGATTTTGCGAAAACGCCGAGATATCAGGGAGCGGGCAGCTCGCACATAGAGCCGGCAAAGCTCACGGACGCGCTCGGCGCGCTCAAGGCCGAGGGCATTGACATTCTGGGCTTTGAACCGGGCTTTAAGCGCTTCGGCGGAAAAAGCAAAAAGCGCCTGTCGCGCGCGGTAAAGCTTGCCGAGGGCGCCGATGCCGTGCTCCTGTATCTGGGGCTTGACGAGGGCAGCGAGGCTGAGGGCGTTGACCGCCGCCATATGCGTCTGCCGGAAAATCAGACGGAGCTGCTGCGCGAGGTAAGGCGGGTCAACGAAAACATCATTGTCGTGCTCTCGTGCGGAAGTCCGGTAGAGACCGATTGGGACGAGGCCGTCAAGGCGCTGCTGTATGCCGGTCTCGGCGGTCAGTCCGGGGCAAGAGCCGTGGCGCGGCTGCTCACCGGCAGGATATCCCCCTCCGGCAAGCTCGCCGAGACCATGCCGCACCGGCTCTCCGACACGCCGTGCGCAAATTACTATCCCGGCACGGAAAACAGCTCCGAGTACCGCGAGGGCATTTTCGTCGGCTACCGCTATTACGATACCGCCGGTGTTGAGGTCAAGTATCCCTTCGGCTTCGGACTGAGCTACGCTGACTTTGAGTACTCCGGGCTTGAGCTGCGCCCCGACGAGGTTTGCTTCACCATTAAAAATACCGGAGGCATGGCAGCGGCCGAAATAGCGCAGGTGTACATCCGCGCACCGAAGGGCGGCGTGTTCCGCCCTGACAGGGAGCTGCGCGGCTTTGCGCGCGTCGCTCTGTGTCCGGGGCAGTCAAAGCGCGTGAAGATCGGGCTCGATGAGCGCGCGTTTGAGTATTGGAATGTCGCGGAGGACCGCTGGGCGGTCGAGGGCGGCAGATACGAGGTGCTCGTCGGCGCGTCCTCGCGGGATATCCGGCTTACCGGTACACTGGATATGGCCGGCGACGGCGCCGCGGACCCCTACGCCGATCCGGTTTTCGAGCCGTACCGCAAATGCGCCGTAAAATCGGTACCCGACGAGGCGTTCGCCGCACTTCTCGGCAGAGAGATACCGCCGCATATGTGGGACAGATCCGCGCCGCTTGAATTTAACAGCGCCCTCGTACAGGGGCGGTACCGTCCCGGCATCGGGCGGCTGCTGTACCGGCTGTTGCGGCTTGTTTACGGCTTTTTCCGTCTGACCGGCAATGCGGATGGTGCAAACAACACCGAGTTCGCAATGAACCTGCCGTACCGCGGGCTTGCCCGCTTCACGGGTGCCGTCACCGAGACTCAGGTGCGTGCGCTGCTGATGCTTGCAAACCGCGAAAAAGGCGCGCTGCGGGCGATTTTCGGCGCTTTGACCGGCAAATAAGTGCCGGAGCGTTTTTCCTTTGACATATTGACGGCTTTGTGATAGAATAATTTCACTGCGAATTTATGTTTACAAATTGTAGCTTAATGTGGTATAGTTACCGCATCTGAACAACAAAGAATTATATGGGAGGAAAACAACATGTGCATTAAGGCAATAGCCAATTTTGACTACGAGGCAGCTAAGGATAACCTCGTCGAGACCATTAAGTATCTCGACGCCGGCAAGGTCCTCGGCGTTGCAGGCAAGCTCCTTGAGATAAAGCCCAAGGAAGTTGCCCAGAAGATCAAGGACAAGGTCACTGATGAGGACACCCGCCTGTTCGTCCAGAGCAAGGTCCGTCTCGTCGGCGATATTCTGACCTGGCCCATCAGCATGATCTCCAGCTTCACCTGATATTCCAACGACCGAAAGCCTCCGGGGAGCCCGTCTCCCCGGAGACTTTTTTTCGGGCTGTGCCGACTGATGAGGGGAGAATAAATCATCGGCGTAAGCCGCTGCAATAAAGCAAAAAACAGTAACCGCACCCACTCGGGTGCGGTTACTGTTTTGCGGTATTTCAATATTTCTTATTTCGCACCGGCGGCTGGGTCGGTCCTCTTGCCGATGGTGGCACGCAGGACGAACAGCACCGCAATGGTCATAGCCGCGCCGATGGGCAGGCAGATCCATGCGTTCTGAACAAAGCCGGCGATTATGAAGTTCACAAAGCTCAGCAGTGCAACGGTTACGGCGTAGGGAAGCTGCGTCTGGACATGCTCAATGTGATTGCAGTTTGCACCTGCCGAGGCCATGATGGTCGTGTCGGAGATGGGCGAGCAGTGGTCGCCGCAGACGGCGC
>CAVGWF010000032.1:0-20704 GCA_963632825.1 Escherichia coli
TAATGGGTAGAATCCAATACGCAGCAGGGGGAGTGTGAGGGGGACAAGGTCCCGCCTCAAATTGGATTATAGCCATCAAAAACGCCTGATTTATCAGGCTTTTTGACGAGCGCAGCGAGATTTTTCGTGAAAATTTATTTTCACAAAAAATGTGGCGTTTTTTTCAGCGTACAAAAAAGTCACAGATTTTTTTGCACGCTGAATATGGGTAGAGCACATTTGCTCTACCCATATTACTATAAATTCAGATTTTGCTTTTACTTGAAGTATCTTGCCAGCAGACCCTCGAACGCCTTGCCGTGGCGGGCTTCGTCGCGGGCCATTTCATGAACGGTGTCATGGATAGCGTCGAGATTGTACTGCTTTGCCAGCTTTGCAAGCTCAAACTTGCCGGCGGTCGCGCCGTTCTCGGCGTCAACGCGCATCTCAAGGTTCTTCTTGGTGGAGTCGGTCACGACCTCGCCGAGGAGCTCGGCAAACTTTGCGGCGTGCTCAGCCTCCTCATAGGCCGCCTTCTCCCAGTACAGACCGATCTCGGGATAACCCTCGCGGTGCGCAACGCGAGCCATCGCCAGATACATACCGACCTCGGAGCACTCGCCCTCGAAGTTTGCGCGCAGACCGCTGATGATCTCCTCGCGTACTTCCTCGGGAACATCCTCGCCGAAAACCTTGCCAACGCCGACCACATGCTCGGCAGCCCAGGTCTTTTCCTCTGCCTGCATGGTGAACTTGGAACCGGGGACATTGCAGATGGGGCACTTCTCGGGAGGAGTGTCTCCCTCATGAACATAACCGCATACGGGGCATACCCACTTTGCCATAACATTTACCTCCTAATAAGATCACATATAAATTCACTTTACTTTTTCAAGACTCTTTGTCTTTCTGAGCTTATTATAATGGTTACGGCAAAAGCGAGCTGTAGCAAATACTACACTCTGCGAATGTTTTTCGAAATTTCACAAAGAGCCTCCGCTGCCTCGGTGTCGCAGTCGGTGTTCCGTGCAAGGTCGGCAAGCGAGAGCATACCGACGAGTAAGCCGTCGCGGCATACCGGCAGCCGCCTTATCTGCGCGTCAGCCATCAGGCGGGCTGCATCGCCGATGCCTGTGTTGTAGTTAACGGTTATAACGCCGCGCGTCATCACATCTCCGGACTTCGTCTCGTCGGTGGACAGACCGTTTGCAACGCAGCGGACGGTTATGTCCCTGTCGGTTATCATGCCGCGCAGATTGCCCCTGTCGTCACACACCGGCACGGCACCTATGTTATACCGCTTTAAAAGCCTCGCTGCCGCGGCTACAGGCTCGCTGAGCCCCACGGTTATGATGTGATCGCTCATAATATCAAAAACCTTCATAGAAAACCCTCCTTGCTTTCATGGTTGACACAGGGAGGGATTTTTATTCCTGCATTATATGAAATAAGCAGCGCTTACTCTACAAGCTGCGCGAGCGCGGGACCCGCGGCGTTTCCGAAAAGGCGTATCGCCGCGAGTGCCTCTTGCAGCGTGTTGCCGTTGCACCCGACCTCAAGTATCATAGAGCCGGGGGTAAGGTGCTGATTATATCGGTACTTTGTCAGCAGTATCGGGCGCATGAGGCTCGGATAGCTCCGGCACACCGCATCCTGCAGGTAAACCGCAAGGCTGAGATTCTGCTGCCAGTTCGGGTGCTCAAGCCCGCTGGCATTGCTGCCTATAACGAACATTGCCTGACTTGCGCAAACGCCCTGCTCCGTCGCCGCCGTCTTGTATGTAACGGTGTCCGAGCCGAGCGCGTCGCGGTGCAGGTCAATGACTATCCTTATGCTCGGGTTATCCGCAAGGTATTTTTCTATCGCCTCGCAGCTGCGGTTATACGAGCCGGTATAGCTGGGGTAGTCAAAAACCTGCGTGTCGTGTATGACATTCAGCCCGTTGGCTTCTAATATTTCGGTCAGCTCGTTTCCGATGCGGATAACACTGTAGCTTGCGTCAAGCGTGCGGTTGGTGCCGAGATCCTCGTATTTGTCAAGTCCGGCGGGGGAGTATGCCTCGCTTGAGTGGGTGTGTATAATGAGTATCTGCGGCTTGCCGCGCTCAAGGCGCAGAGAGCAGCCCTGATCCGCAATGGCATTTATGTCTATGTCATAGTCGGTAGAATTTTTTATGACCATGCCGCCGGATATGGTGGTAGGTATTATGGTCGGCGTGACCGGAGCCTCCGAGACCTCCGGCTCGGGCGTTTCCGGCGGAGCTTTGCCGGGATAGGTCACCTCAGGCGCAGCCGACGCCAGGGAAACGGTGCTCTTTACAATATCGCCTCCGTCAGCCCGCAGATAAACCGCGAACAGATAAAGACACAGCAGGGCAAGTCCGCCCAGAATTATCGCTTTAAGCTTCTTCAATGCTCAGTCCTCCCGTCTATCTATACATATTGCGGGAGAATAAAAAATATTTCTGCACCTGCGCGGGCAAGGCGAGGTATGCCTTATACCACTGCGGCGCTGTTATTATGTAAACCAAGAATATTCAAAAGCACCGCTTAAAATATGCATTTTACATGCAGGCAAAAGGGCGTATACAGTCGGCTTTTCGGAATCAATGTCGAAGACGGCTGCATTAAAAAAGTGGAGGCAAAAAGCGGCTGCGCCGGCAATCTTCATGGTATTTCGCGGCTTTCGGTGGGGACTGAGGCAGAGCATACGACGGCTCGTGTGCGGGGAAACGGCTCGTCTGAAAGCTGTTATTTGCGCCCGTACCGGCTACCCAAGGCACTGAAAAATTGCATATAAAAACGGCATTTTAGTTTACATAATATTTAAACATAACGAAACTGATTTACATAATGTTATACACATGATTGATAATTGTAATAATTTTTACGATTTTTTAAGAAATTGTTGTCGAAAATCAGCTTTTATGCAACTTGACGAAGGCACAAAATGGTGTGTCAAGAGCCTCAAAAGTCCCTAAATCTTGCGCTTTTTGAACTATTGCTGTGAAATATGCACAATTCGACAAGTATCTGTTTGTGCAATATGTCTATTTACGCTCTCCTGAATATTCCGCTATAATTAATATGCCTTAGAGTTATAGGTGCCCATTCGGTGTTTTGCCGAATGAAATTTTATGACAGGAGCGTTATATGAGTAAACTGAAAAAATACAGTGCAGCACTCGTGTTCGTTATCTGTCTGCTGTGTGTATTCCTCTGCTCAAACGCACTTGCGGAGGATGCTGACACCGGGATCGTATATGCCGAGACTCCCATATATTTTGACGGACTGCTGTCCTGCCGCGGCTATCTCATAGGCGAGAACACATATGTTTCGCTTGAGGCTGCGTGTGCCGTCCTCGGTCACGATACCGATGCTTATTACGACAAAGAAACAGATAAGCTTACCGTCGAAACGGCAGGTATAACTATAACTGCCGCACGCGCAGATAAGTACATGTGCGCAAACGGCAGATACATTTATCTGCCCGACGGCTATATTGAAATCGAGGGTTCCTTTGTTGTCCCTGCGGAGGCGCTGGCGAAGATATTCACGCTCACGCCGACCGAGGATGAGGAAACGGGAACCATTGATTTCAGCACGGCAGACGAACAGATCCTCCGCAGCGGGGATGAGTACTACAACGAGGACGATCTATACTGGATGAGCAGGATCATCACATGGGAGTCCGGCAACCAGCCCGTGGAGGGGCAGATCGGCGTAGGAAACGTCATTCTTAACCGCGTCGGCGATGCACGCTTCGGCGAAACGCTGGAGGATGTCATATTCCAGCCGGGGCAGTTCTCTGTGGTAACGAGCGGCGCAATATACAGCGAACCGTATGACGTAAGCGTTATATGCGCAAAGCTTGTGTACGAGGGATACAACACGGTAGGCGATGCACTGTTTTTCCAGACCGGAAGGTACTGGGGCAGCGGCATGATAGAAACGACATGGATAACCAAGATAGGCGACCATAATTTCTTCTGCTGATTGCCAATCGAAAAGCGATATGTTAAAATGAGCCGTCAGACCGGCTCATTTTTTCATGCGGAGGTTTTTGATGGAAAATATACTTAAGGAAGGCTTCGCCGAGCTCGGACTTGAGCTGAGCGGTGAGGCGCTGAAAAGATACATAGACTATTACGAGCTTCTCGAGGAACGCAACAAGGTGATGAATCTCACCGCCATAAGCGGGGAGGAGGATGTCTCACGACTGCATTTTCTCGACTGTGCGGCGCTTTTGAATATGTGCGGCTTCAAGGACAAAAGAGTCATTGATGTCGGCACCGGCGCGGGCTTTCCGGGAATGCCGCTGAAAATAGCGCAGCCGGAGATGAGCATAACGCTGCTCGACAGTCTGAATAAGCGCATTGAGTTTCTGCGCGAGACCTGTGAGCGGCTGGGGCTTTCCGATGTGGAGTGCATCCATGCGCGCGCCGAGGAGGCTCCGGAGGAGTACAGGGGAGCGTATGACATTGCCGTGTCACGCGCGGTGGCTCGGCTGAGCGTGCTGTGCGAGCTGTGCCTGCCGTTTGTGAAGGTCGGCGGCGTGTTTATCGCCATGAAGGGACCGGACTGCCGTCAGGAGGCGGAGCAGGCGCAGAACGCCATTACGCTGCTCGGTGCAAGACTTCGGGAGGTGCGGCTGTACACGGTACCGGGAACGGATATAAGCCATGCCGCCGTCATCATCGAAAAAATAAAGCCCACTCACGCAAAATACCCGCGTAAATGGGCGCAGATAAAGAAAAATCCGCTGTAAAGCCGGCTGAGAATTTTTTGGGGGCGAACCGCTGCACCTGCCGGTGCCGGTGGCGCATTGCCCGCCGCGGCGGGCGGCACTGATAAGACAAAAATAAATCACGGCGCAAGCCGCACGATAATGATGATAATGCAAAAGCTCAGCCCCATATGGGGCTGAGCTTTGCTTAAGCTGACGGGAGCGGTCCGAATTCCCTTTATGCTTATTCAGTCATAAATGCCGCCGCCTATAAACTCGCGAATAAGCGCATCCTTAGCGACATATTTCTCGTCTATAACTCCGAAAAGCTGCAGCGCGGGCAAAACGGTGCGCAGCTCGTCGTATCTTTCAATGCCCTCCGGTATGGAGGAAAAAAGCTTTGTCGCCGTTTCATTCATGACTGCCATCTCGTAGGGAAACGCAGAGTCGAACATGAAATCCGCCTTGTTTTTAAACGGGGAAATGTAGGCCTTCTCACCTCTGCGGACATTCGCCCACATCTTGATCGTCTGTGCAGGATCGGCACCGCGGAAATTGTAGTCACGCACCGTGCGCCTGACGAGTCTGAACCATGTGCCCTTGAAGCACACCCTGCCGTTAAATTCGACATTGCTGCGCGCGGATATATACAGCTTGAACGCATCGGGGTGGCGGGAGGTTATGCTGTCGTTAAGGGCGTGTATGCCCTCAAAGACGACTATCTCATCCTTCTTGAGCTTTATTGACTTGGAGGGCTCAAGAATGCGCATCTGTCGCGAAAACTCGTATTTGGGGACATAAATGCGCTTGCCCTCGGCAAGCATGGTGAAGTGCTCGTTCAAGAGCTCCATATCAAGGCACAGAGGGGACTCAAGGTCAATGTCGCCCTCGGGGGTTCTCGGCGCGGTTGCGGGGTCGACCGTCTTGAAATAGTCGTCCATGCCCACATAGTGCGCGTGAACGCCCCTGCGTTCGAGCTCCTCGCTTATCTTTTTTGCGGTGGTAGTTTTACCTGAGCCGGACGGACCGGACAGCAGAACTATGGGGCTTTTACGGCTGTTTTCGATGATGCCTTCGGCTGCGTCGGCAACGCGCTTGGCATACACCGCGTCGCACTCCTCAACAAAGCCCTTTGGGTCTGCAACGGTACGGAAATTGATGTCTTTAAGATCGAATGCCATTACGATCTGTCCTCCTTGCTGTAGAAGTCTATTATACCCTGCTTGTCAGTGCAGGTCTTGTGTATACCGGATATGTATTCCGACGGATACTTGGGCGCAAACAGGCGGATGTTCCGGCCTGCACCGGGGGATACGAGCTTTGTCGAGCCTCCGCCTCCGAGCGCGATTATTGAGCACAGCTCCTCCATGATGCACACATTGTAGAGGTTTATGCTGCCGGGCTTTGCCCAGCCGATGTTCTCAAAGCCGCCGGACATGAATTTCTGCCGGTAAAGATAATACGGCGACCAGCCGCCGGCTCGCATCTTTTCCTGCGAAACGGTCAGCATACTGCCGACATCCGTGTCTGACGGGAGAGGCGAGCCCTCAAGCGTTATGCGCGAGCCCTTTTTTAGCGAGAGAGTGTGCACGGTGATGTTCTCCGGCTCGAGCGCGATCACCTTGTCGAGCGTTCGGGTGAAGCCCTCGACCGTGTCCGACGGAAGCCCCGCGATGAGATCCATGTTTACAGTCATGCCGCCGACCAGACGCACCTTTTCCAGCGCATTGACAATATCCTGCGCGGTGTGCTTTCTGCCGATAACGGCGAGAACCTCGTCGCTCATGGTCTGGGGATTTACGCTTATCCTGTCAACGCCGTGCGCTCTAAGAACGCGCAGCTTGTCCTCGCTTATGGTGTCGGGCCTGCCGGCCTCCACGGTGTATTCACGCACCCTTGAAAGGTCAAAGCGCTCCTCAAGGTGTGAGCACAGCCTGTCGAGCTGCTCTGAGCTGAGCGTCGTGGGCGTACCTCCGCCCATGTAGATTGATATGACCGAAAGTGAAAGCTCATGTATTATTTTTGCCGCTGCATCTATCTCCTGCATGAGCGCGTCCATAAATGGGGGTATGAGCTTAATGCTCTTTTCTACGGACTGGCTTACAAAGCTGCAATACGAGCATCTTGTCGGGCAAAACGGTATACCGACATACAGGCAGACATCACGCTCGCCAAGGCTCGCGGCTGCACTCTCGGTAACGAGCGCCGTATCGCGGCACAGCAGCGCGCGCTGCTCGGTCACATCGTAATCGCGCATGAAGTGCCTGACGGCGGTCATGCCGCCGACGCCGCGCAGCTCCTCGCGGAACAGCTTTCCGGGACGGACTCCGGTGAGCATTCCCCAAGCGGGCCTTTCATGTCCGGACTCTATGGCGGCGCGGTAAAACGCGGTTTTGATTATACGGCTGCAAAGCTTGTCGCGCATGATATCATCGGTCATGAGCGCTGTCTTAACGGAGCTTCTGGCTCTGTGCTCCGCGCCGTTTATGACAAGACGGCAGCTTGCCGTCGTAAAGCGCTCGCCCTGCGAGAGCCTGAGCTCGACCCGGTCTCCCTCGGGGCTTCCCTCGGGGTATTCCGGACGCTCGGCAGGGTAGAGCGAGAGCAGCATCTGCTCGGCTGCGTATTTATAATCATGTCCGTAAAAATAAAGTCTCACGGCGCGTCTCCTTGTGCAATGATAATTTTAAATTATACCACAGAAAATAAATTATTACAACGATTTGAAAGATAAGCTCCGTCTGGCGGCGGCTATGTGGCTGCCTTTTGCTGAAGGCTCTGCGGGAGGGAGCTCATCGACGATATCACGAATTAACAAAAAACAATATGTTATCGAAGAATACGCGGCGCCGGGACAGTACATTCTTTATTTGCCGTCAGCAAAATTGCTCCGGCAGGAAATTTTACAGTTGTAATCGGGCTGATACTTTGTTATAATTTAATATCAATTATTTTGCGCAGTTTATGAATGGAAACCACGAGATGAAGAATTCACAGAGACTTTTTGAACCGAATACGCGTCCGTATGTGTTCTTTCTGCTCGCATTTGCGGTGGCAACGCTTGTGCTTAAAAATTACTACCTCGCAGCGGCAGAGGGAGTTGTCATATTGGGTCTCATAATCTACTCGCTGATAACGCGCTCGCGCCGCCGCAAGGCGCTGCTTGCGTACATAGAATCGGTGACCTACGATGCGGAAACGGCAAAGAACAACACGCTGCTCAATTTTCCGCTGCCCATAGTCGTTTTCAGGCTGGATGATTCGCGCATCATCTGGGGAAACGAGATGTTTTTCTCCATAAGCGGACTTTCGGGTACGAGGACAGATATAAGCCTTGCCGAGCTCATACCGGAGTTTTCGGGCAAATGGCTCATGGAGGGCAAAACGCAGTGTCCGAATCTTCTTGAGCTCAAGGACAGAAAATACCAGATATGCGGCAACATCGTGCGCTCCGGCAAGGACGAGGGCGATCAGCACTTCATGGCGATAGCCTACTGGATAGATGTCACCGAGTACGAGAGCATCCGCGCAGAGCATGAGCTCTCAAGACCGGTCGCCGCCATACTTACGATAGATAACTTTGAAGAGCTTATGAAAAACCAGCCCGAGCGCGTGCGAAACGATCTGCGTGACGCGGTCGGGGACAAGCTCGATCAGTGGGGTGAGAATAAAAACGGTATAATCATCCGCTTTGACCGCGACAGATACCTGTTCCTGTTCGAGGAGCGGTACATGCAGGATATTCTCAACAAAAAGTGCGAGATACTCAAGGAGGTGCATCAGGTCGTAAGCCCGAGCGGCATACATGCAACGCTCTCGATAGGCATCGGCAGGGATGCCTCAAGCCTCAGCGAGGCACTGCAGTTTGCGTCTCTCGCCGTTGAGATGGCTCTCTCGCGCGGCGGCGACCAGGCGGTAATTAAGAATAAGTTCAGCTTTGATTTCATAGGCGGCAGGTCGGGCGAGGTCGAGTCGAGCAACAAGGTCAGGTCGCGCGTTATGGCAAACGCGCTGGAGTCGCTTATAAAGGACGCCTCACGCGTGCTCGTAATGGGGCACCGCTTCAGTGACATGGACAGCATCGGCGGCGCGGTTGGGATTTGCAGCTTAGCCCGCAAAAACGGCAAGCAGGCGCTGATAGTCGCCGACATGGAGAAAAGCTCGGCAAAACCGCTCATAAAGCTTCTGCGCAGCAATCCTGAGTATGAGCAGTCGTTTATAAGCGCTCAGGAGGCCATACTTATTGCCGACGGCAAAACGCTCCTTGTCGTCGTTGACACGAACCGTCCGGAGCAGGTCGAGGATCTGCGTCTGCTGCAATCGTGCAACCATGTCGCCGTTATTGACCATCACAGGCGCGCGGCAACATATATAGACAGAGCCGATCTCAGCTTCATTGAGCCGTATGCCTCGTCGGTGTGTGAGCTTATGACGGAGATACTCGAAATGTGCGGCGATGCCCCGAAGCTTCTCAGATGCGAGGCGGAGGCAATACTTGCCGGCATAGTTCTGGACACCAAGAGCTTCACCCTCCGCACCGGAGACCGGACATTCGATGCCGCGGCGTATCTGCGCCGTGCGGGAGCGGACACAGTGGCGGTCAAAAAACTCATGCAGAACGATATGGAGCAGACCGTTGCAAAGTACAAGATCCTCCAGCGTGCACGGCTCTACCGCAGCGTGGCTGTGGCGGTGCCGGAGGCTCCGCAGAACAGAATAGTCGCGGCTCAGGCGGCCGATGAGCTTCTCAATGTTGCGGGAGTTGACGCGTCCATGGTCATGTACCCCATGGAGGGCGGCGATGTTTTCGTGTCGGCGCGCTCGATAGGAGATGTCAATGTTCAGCTTATCATGGAAAAGCTCGGCGGCGGCGGAAACCGTGCGGCAGCCGCGGCTCAGATAAGCGGACTTACGCTCAAGCAGGCGGTGGATAAGCTGTTTGCCGCGATAGATGAGTATATTGATTCGTGATAATTCACGGGAAAGGAATAAATTATGAAGGTTATATTCAATGTTGATGTAAAGGGTCAGGGCAAAAAGGGCGAGCTGAAGGAGGTTTCCGACGGCTATGCACGCAACTATCTGCTGCCGCGCAAGCTCGCAGCCGAGGCTACCGCAGACAACATAAACGCCCTCAAGCTCAAGGAAAAGGCAAAGGCCGCTCAGATCGCCCGCGAAAAGGCCGAGGCTGAGGATAATGCAAAAAGGCTCGGAGAGATAACCGTAACGGTGCGAGCAAGGGCAGGCGGAGCGGGAAAGCTCTTCGGAGCCGTCACCTCTCAGGAAATAAGCGATGCCCTGCGTGAGCAGCACGGCATCGAGATAGAGAAAAACAAGATCGTTCAGGCAGAGCCTATCAAGACATTCGGTGCATTCCAGGTCAAGGCAAAGCTCGGCTATGAGATCTCCGGCACGATAAATGTGCTCGTTATAGAGGCGTAATACAGAAGCAAGAAGGAGTTAAGGCATGGAAGAATTATTGGGCAGACAGGCGCCGCACTCCGCAACGGCGGAGCAGGCGGTCATAGGCTCTATGCTTATAGATACACGGTGCATACCCGATGTTATCGAGCGTCTGCGCGGAGCCGAATTTTATATCCGGCAGAACAGGGATATATTCGACACCATCTATGCCATGTTCTCCTACGGTCAGACCATTGACCCGGTAACGGTGCTTGACCAGATGAAGGTGAGAGGCGTTTACACCGAATCAAGCACGCAGTATATAGCAGAGCTCATGCGCATAACGCCGACGGCGGCAAATGTTCTGGAATATGCCGCCATAGTGCGCGACAGGGCGCTGCTGCGCAATCTTGCCGGTGCAGCGGACGAGATAAATAATCTCGTCTATGAGGGCTCCGGCGAGGCCGAGCATATCCTCGAGGCTGCCGAGAGCAAGATATACGCCCTGCGTCAGGGAAGAAACATCGGCGGGCTGCTGCCCATATCAACCATCGTGCAGACGGTGTATGAAAACATATCGGAGGCAGCATCCAGCGGAAAGACCATACCGGGACTTTCGACGGGACTGAAGGATCTCGATAAATTCATTCTCGGACTCAACAAGGGCGAGCTTATCCTCATAGCCGCCCGCCCTGCAATGGGCAAGACGAGTATAGCGCTCAACATTGCAATGGATGTTGCGAAAAATTCGGACAAGACGGTTGCCGTGTTCTCGCTTGAGATGAGCCGCGAGCAGCTTGTCAGCAGACTCCTTGCACGCGAGGCATCGGTGCCGTCACAGAATATGCTCACCGGTCAGCTCAGTCCCGACGAGTGGCGCCGTCTCGCATCGGCGGCTCAGCTCGTCAGCGCGACGGATATGCGCATTGACGATAACTCCATGCTCACCGTTGCCGATATGAACGCTCAGTGCAGGCGCCTGTCAAACCTCGGACTTGTTGTCATAGACTACCTCCAGCTCATGCAGTCGGCAGGCGGCAAAAGCAGCTATAACGAAAATCGTCAGCAGGCGGTAAGCGACATAAGCCGTATGCTGAAGATAATGGCAAAGGAGCTCAATGTTCCGGTCATATGCTTAAGCCAGTTAAACCGCGCCGCCGTAGGCAGGAGCGATAAGCGCCCCATGCTCAACGATCTGCGCGATTCCGGCGCCATCGAGCAGGATGCCGATGTCGTCATCGGTCTGCACCGCGAGGGCTATTACGATCAGGAGAGCTCAGACCCGTATCTGGCAGAAGCGATAGTTCTCAAAAACCGCAAGGGTCAGACCGGAACGGTGTACCTGCAATGGCTGCCCGAGTTTACCAGCTTCGGAAACCGTTCGGCGAAAACAGATGACGATTATTGAGTTTATAAACGAAAACAGGCTTCTGAAGGCGGGCGACCGCGTGCTATGTGCGGTGTCCGGCGGAGCCGACTCCATGTGCCTGCTGCATTATCTGTACACGAATGCCGCCGCACTCGGCATATCCGTGTGTGCTGCGAGCTTTGACCATATGCTCAGAGGCGAGGCGTCCGCGCACGACTGCGAGTTTGTCGCTGCATGGTGCAGACAGCGGGATATCCCGTGCGTCACCGGCTGCGGGGATGTGCGCTCGTATGCGGTCTCAACCGGAATGGGCGAGGAGGAAGCGGCAAGAACGCTGAGATATGCTTTTCTTAAAAAAAGCGCAGCGGAGCTTGAATGTACCGTTACCGCGACCGCGCATAACGCAAACGACAATGCGGAAACCATGCTGTTTAACCTGACCCGCGGCGGCGGACTCAAGGGACTGTGCGGCATACCGCCGGAGCGCAGCGGCATCATCCGTCCGCTGCTGTCAACGACCCGAGGGCAGATAGAGCGGTATAACGCGGAAAATTCCGTGCCGTTTGTCACCGACGCGACCAATCTTGGCGACGATTATACGCGCAATGTTTTAAGGCACCATGTAACCCCAGTGCTCGAGAGTATAAATCCCGCCTTTTTCACCGCAGCTGCGCGCACGGCACAGTCCCTGCGCGAGGATGAGCTCTGCCTTGAGGAAATGGCGCGGTCTGCATACGATGAGCTTTATAAAGACTCGTCTTTGCCTGCCGACGGGCTCATGCAGCTTCCCAAGCCCGTGGCAATGCGTGTTATCCGCATGATCTGCGGCAGGTCCCTGAGCTATGCCCATGCGCAGGCGGTGTATTCTCTGCCGTCGGGAAATACGAGCAGGCATACGGATATACCCGGTATGCGCGTCAGCTATGACAGAGGAGTGCTGTACTTCGGTGCGGAAAACAGCATACCGCATGAGTATACGCTCAAGACCGGACAGCGGATATATATTCCCGAGAGCGGACTTGAGGTCTCGGTGCAGATAATAGAGAATTGTCAGCGAATTTTCAAATCGTTTAATATTTTAGACTTTAAATGTGACAGCATTTGTGGTAACATATCCCTCACGCCGCGCAAGAGCGGAGACAGGATACGGTTAAGTCACCGGAAATGTACAAAAAGTCTCAAGAACCTGTTTAACGAAAGCGGAATGAGCCTGCGCAGACGCGAGCTCACGCCTGTCCTGCGGGACGAAAAGGGCGTCATAGGGGTTTACGGCTTCGGCATTGACGAAAGATGTATTGCACACCCCGGAGACAGGGTGCTTCGGGTGACAATAAATAAAACCAACCGTACGGGAGACAATTAAAAGATGAGAAATGATATTGAGAGAGTGTTTTTCACGGCAGACGAGATAGAGACCAAGGTGGCGGCACTCGGCGCGGAAATATCGAAGGATTTTGAGGGTAAGTACCCCCTGTTCGTCGGTGTCCTGAAGGGCTGCTTTGTGTTTATGGCGGATCTCATGCGTCATGTCAGCATCCCCTGCTCCATGGACTTTATGGCGGTTTCCTCGTACAAGGGCGGCACAAGCTCCTCCGGTGCCGTTGAGATACACAAGGACCTCGGCCAGAATGTCGAGGGCAGGCATATTATAATCGTCGAGGATATTCTCGACAGCGGCAACACCCTCAGCTATCTGCAAAGCTACCTGATGACGCGCAAGCCCGCATCCATAACCATTGCAACGCTTATGGATAAGCCTTCGCGCAGGGCAGCTCCGGTTTACGCAAAATATTCATGCTTTGAGGTTCCGGATGAATTTGTCGTCGGCTACGGGCTCGATTATAAGGAGCTTTACCGTAACCTGCCTTACATCGGTGTACTCAAGCCCGAAATATACATGGACTAACTAATTTAGGCACGGATGTATTTTTCCTGTCGAAAGGGATGTGATTAATTGAAACCCCAGCGGAATAGAGCGAGAGATATAGGCTTTTATGTTTTGATACTGGTGCTTCTGGCATGTACATTGTTCACGCTTTTGAATCAGGAGCCGGAAAACGAGCTCAGCTATGCTCAGGTGAAGGATCTTTTCACTAATGAGAAGGTTGAGGAGTTTACCTACAACGGCTCAAAGAATATCCTTGAAATGAAGGTCAGGGACAGCTCGTCGAAAAGCGGGTATAAAGAAGTGTACTATAAAATGTACAGCTTTGCCTTCTTCTACGAGGATCTCGGTGAGCTTGTCGATCAGCAGTATAAGGACGGCATTATAAAGGATTATCAGATAGAGCCCGTGCAGTCGACATGGTGGCTCCAGCTCATACCCTATGTTCTGTTCATCGGCTTCATGATATTCTGGATAGTCATGATGCAGCGTGCGCAGGGCGGCGGCGGAGCAGGCGGTGCAATGAAATTCGGCAAGGCGCGCACGCGCCTCGGCAGCGACGAGAAGAACCGAAAGACCTTCGGCGATGTCGCAGGTGCCGATGAGGAAAAGGCAGAGCTTCAGGAGCTTGTCGAATTTCTCAAGGATCCGAAATCATTCACAAAAATGGGTGCAAGAATACCCAAGGGCGTTCTTCTCGTGGGTCCTCCGGGAACCGGTAAGACCCTGCTTGCAAAGGCGGTCGCAGGTGAGGCGGGAGTGCAGTTTCTCTCCATCTCCGGCTCCGACTTTGTCGAGCTTTATGTCGGTGTCGGCGCATCCCGCGTAAGAGATCTGTTCGACCAGGCAAAGAAGGTAGCACCGGCGATCATATTCATTGACGAGATCGACGCCGTCGGCCGTCAGCGCGGCTCGGGTCTCGGCGGCGGTCATGACGAGCGTGAGCAGACCCTCAACCAGCTTCTTGTTGAGATGGACGGCTTCGGCAATAACGAGGGCGTTATCGTTATGGCGGCGACAAACCGCGCCGACATTCTGGATAATGCGCTGCTGCGTCCCGGCCGCTTCGACCGTCAGGTCTATGTCGGCATGCCCGATATAAAGGGCAGAGAGGCTATACTCAAGATCCATTCCAGAGGCAAGCCGCTTGCCGATGATGTCGATCTTAAATCCATTGCAAAGGGTACGCCCGGATTTTCCGGCGCCGATCTTGAAAATCTCATGAACGAGGCGGCACTGCTGGCGGTAAGGCGCAAGCACCGCTTCATAACCATGGACGATTGCGATGAGGCTATACTCAAGGTCGAGATGGGACCCGAGAAGAAGAGCCGCAAGATGTCTGAAAAGGCAAAGCGCCTGACGGCTTATCACGAGTCCGGTCACGCCATTGCGTCGAAATTCCTCAAGCACGCCGACCCGGTCCACTATATAACCATAATCCCGCGCGGTATGGCAGGCGGATTCACGCTCTACCGTCCCGATGAGGATGCGGAGAATTTCACCTCAAGAGCCCAGATGTTTGAGAAGATAGTGTCGTGCCTCGGCGGCAGAATAGCCGAAAAGCTGTTCCTTGAGGATATCTCGACCGGTGCCTCCGGCGATATCCAGCAGGCAACGAGCATTGCCCGCAATATGGTAACGCGCTACGGCATGAGCGAAAAGCTCGGACCTATCCAGTATGACAGCTCTGATCACAGCATATTCATAGGCCGCGATTTCGGTCAGACCAAGAGCTATTCCGAGGAGACCGCGGCACTCATTGACGAGGAGGTAAAGCGCATATTCGATGAGGCGGCTCAGCTTTGTGAGAAAATACTCACCGAGCACCGCGAAACTCTCATCGGCGTTGCCGAGTACCTGCTTGAAAACGAGTCCATGGATAGGGAAACCTTCGACTACTACTGCGAGCACGGTACATTTCCGGAGCCTAAGCCGGAGCCGGCAATGAGGGATGATACCATCGAGCGTCCTGCGCTCAAGATCTCCCGCTTTGATGATCCTCCCGAGGACAATGCCTCGGCAGGTATGGCAGACGAGCCTGATGATAAATAACTGAACGAACAATACCGAAAAAACTCTGCAATATGTTTTGTTGCAGAGTTTTTTACTATCTATACATAATAAAAACTAAAAAACCTGCAATAAAAAACTTTTTATCGCGTCATTATAAGTGAAGGCTAAACAGCACTTACATAGGAAAGGAGAACCGCAATGGACAATAATATGCAGGTCATGCCCGAGGTCGATTACGCAACCATCGGTAAGCTGACAGCGCTCTGGATTCTGCTGAAGATCATTTTCTGATCGAGAGCACTCTTTACCCCCCAATCTATAAAAATGCACCGTCCGCTTTGACGGTGCATTTTTTATAGCATATAGTATCGAGGAGACTCCGTGCCTTTGGCACGGAGCCTCCTGCTATATAGGAAGGAAGGGGGGGATAGGTAGCAATATCAGATGGCGAGAGCGGCGTTGAGCGCATCACCCGTTGCAAGCATGGAATTGCCGGGCGCCTGACGCGCCTCACCGATGACGAGCACCTGCGGAACAAGCTTTTCAAGCTCGGATGTCAGCGTATTATTGGAGCGATAGCCCATTGCAAGCACGATGCTGTCATAGCCGCGCAGCTCATGCGTGCTGCCGTCGAGCGTGCTCGTATAAGCGACGCCGTCGGTAAAGAACTCGCCGACACGGGCGTTAGTGAACTGCCCGACCTTATGGTGCTCAAGGCTTGCCATTATATACTTGCGCGGCTCGGGCATGATATCCTCGCCGACGACGGGCTTCATTTCGATGATGTCGCAGTCGTGACCGCGCTCGGCAAGATGCTCGGCAGCCTCTGCGCCGACCATGCCGCCGCCGACGATGAGAACCTTTTTGCCGACATTATATTTGCCCGTGAGCATATCCTCAGCGTTTACATAGCCGCAGTCGGCAAGGCCGGGGATGGGCAGAATGAGCGGAGTGGAGCCGGTAGCGACGATCACAGCGTCCGGCTTGAGCTCGCCCACGAGCTCAGACGTAACGGTGACACCGAGGCGGATATCGACACCGGCTTCACGGCATCTGACGATGAGGCTGCGGATAGCGGGAGCGATCTCACCCTTTGCGGGGGGATAGGAAGCAACAAGGAAGTGACCGCCGAGCTCGGTATTCTTCTCAAGGAGAATAACATCGTGGCCGCGCTTTGCGCACATCATTGCGGCATACATTCCGCCGGGGCCTCCGCCGATGACGAGAACCTTCTTCTGCACCTCAGCGGGGATTATCTCCGCTTCGCGTCCTACGCAGGGGTTCATGGCGCAGGTGATGGGACGGCCTGCGAGCATGTTCGGCACGCAGCCGAGCAGACAGGCGATGCAGGGAGCGAGCGTTTCAAGATGGCCGGTGCGCGCCTTGACGGGCAGCTCGGGATCGGCTATCGACTGACGGCCAAAGGCAACGAGGTCTGCTCTGCCCTGACGGACCAGAAGCTCTGCATACTGCGGCTCTGTATAGCGGCCAACGGTGATGACGGGGATGGAAACGGCCTTTTTGATCTCGGTGACGAGGTCGGCATTGAAGCCGCCGTGGGTGTTGTTCGGAGCCCACATGAACTCGTCGTGCAGATGTATCGAGCGGGAGACATGGAGAGCGTCGATGCCGCACTCCTGCTCGAGATAGGCGGCGACTGCCGATGCGTCCTGAACTGTCAGACCGCCCTCGCCCTCGTCTCTTGCGTTTATACGGCAGAGAATGGGCATATTGCCGGTCTTCCTGCGGATGTTTTCGATTATCAGGCGCGGCAGACGCATACGGTTTTCAAAGCAGCCTCCGAATTCGTCGGTGCGCTTGTTGGTGCGCGCCGAAATGAAGGTGCTGACAAGATAGCCGTGGGCGCAGTGCACCTCGACCATGTCTATGCCGGCTTTCTGAGCGCGGGCTGCTGCATCGCCGTAGGCTTCAATGAGGCGGTAGACCTCCTCGGTCGGCATGGCAACGGGGATCTCGCCGCCGCAGTGGGATGCCATGGCGCTTGCAGCCTTGAGGGGATAGCCGGTGAGCTTGGAATTGCCCTCAGGACCTGCGTGCTGGAGCTGGATGCTGACCTTCGCGCCGTAGCGATGGCAGCGCTCTGCTACCTTGCGGAAGCTGTCAACGACATCGTCGCTGAACAGACACGGCTTTCTCGGACCGCCCTTGGCCTCGGAGTAGACGACGGTCGATTCGATGGTTATCAGTCCGAAGCCGCCCTTGGCGCGAGCCTCATAGTAGGCTGCCGAGCGATCGGACAGCGAACCGTCGGTATTGGCAAAGTTGTTGCCCATCGGCGGAACGACAAAACGGTTCGGAACGGTGACAGTGCCGATATTAATGGGGCTGAACATCGTGGGGAATTTCATCTTATGCACCTCTCTGATATGTTGTTGCTTCAGCTGAAGAATTTTGCGGCTACCTCATCCTCCGGCATTTCCTTGCCGGTGAAGAGGCGGAAGGCCTCAACGCCCTGCTGAAGCAGCATTCCGATACCGCCGACGGTAACGCAGCCGGCAGCTGCGGCTTCCTTTATCATGCGCGTCTCGCGGGGATTGTAGACGGTGTCCGCAACGACGAGCTCGGGGCGGTACAGCGCGGGATTTATGAGTGTTTCGCCGTCCAGCGGAGCCATGCCGACCTTGGTAGCATTGACCAGAATGTCGCAGGCGCTGACGGCTTTGGCGACGGCTTCCTCATCGCCGAGGTCGTCGGCTGCGGCCTCGCAGCCGGGAATGTTGGAGACGATCTTCTCGACCGTCTGCTCTGCGTTTGCAAAGCTCTTGGAGCTCTTGCGGTTGAGAATGACGATCTTCTTTGCACCGTCGAGGGCGCACTGGATGCTCAGAGCGGTCGCAGCACCGCCTGCACCCAGAACGACTATGCTTTTGCCCTTTACGGAGACACCGTGCTTTTCAAGGTTGCGCACGAAGCCTACGCCGTCGGTGTTGTGACCGGTGAGCTTGCCGGTCTCATCTGCGGTTACGGTGTTGCACGCGCCGATGAGCTTTACCGCGGGGGACAGCTCGTCAAGGTAATCGCATACGGCGGTCTTGCCGGGCATTGTGATATTGAAGCCTCCAACGTTCATGAGTCTGAGCGCCTTTACGGCCTCCCCGACCTTTTCGAGGGGGATGTCAAAGGCAAGATATGCGTTATTGAGACCCAGCTTATCAAAGCTGTAGTTGTACATTGCAGGGGAGCCGGAGTGACCTACGGGAGATCCGATCAGGCAGAAGAGCCTTGTGTGTCCGTCAATTCTGTGTTCCATGTTATTTCCTCCTGTTTATCAGCTGCACATCTCGGGCCAGGTGTCTGCAAGCAGCTCGGATACAGCATCGAAGTTTGCCTTTGCAGCCTCGGCAACGCCGGTAGCAAGTATCGCGTCGTTGATGACCTCAACGCCTACGACTGCGGGCGAGATGCCCTTGGCCTTTACCATTTCAACAAAGCCTGCGGAGTCGCCGTAGCCCTTGCCGGGGAGTGCACGGTCGTGCATGGATTCGTCGCGGAGTATCGCTGCTGCGTAGGCACGGGCCTGCACATCGTTGAGCTGGATGGAAACGATCTTCTCTGCGGGGATATCAGCCATGAGCTCGGGATCGTAGCTCTGTCCGGCTCTGATCCAGTGCCAGGAGTCGAGCATGAGCTTTGCATTGTCGCAGCCGGAGGCCTTTACGACCTCCCATGCCTTGCGGACACCGGGAATGCCGCTGTAGGGCATGGGCTCGACACCGATGGTGTACTTTCCTGCACGACCGCACAGCTCCTTGAGCTTCTGCGCGGTCCACTCGACAGAGTAGTTCTCCATCAGGCCGCAGTTTATATGGTTCACGCCGAACAGCTCGCACATATGGAAGCATATCTGCTCCTTGTACTTTTCCTCATACGAGCGCTTTTCCTCCGCCCACTGGACGATGTACTCGACCTCGGTGACACGCATGTCGTATTTGTCAAGGATAGAAAGGATGTCGCTGTCAAAAAGCCCTTCGTTGAGTGCATCAACATAGGACTCGGCACGCAGGCCGATTCCCTCGAAGCCCGCAGCCTTCGCTGCGCTCACGCGCTCTTCAAAGCTGCACTGATCGCCGAGTGTCCAGGAACTGATGGTAATGGGATGCTGTTTGCTCATTTTAATTTCCTCCTTTTATTCTGCGGCCGGCTGTGCCTGTGCCGCCGTGTCGGTTTCTATGCGTTTATTTAAAACTACTGCGAGGATTATGCCTATAAGAGTCACTGCCATGTTGAACAGCAGCACATACCGCGGGCCGTCCGTGCCGGAGACTCGGGTGATGAGGCTTGCCGCGTTAAGGACGGCGTAGTTTGCAACGGATGAGGATATCATGACTATCGAGGTGATGACGCCGCGGTTTTTGGGGAACATTTCGTTTGCGACCGAGGTGACGAGCTGGAGAACGCCGCCGGCTGCGAAGAAGCCCACGAAGAAGCCGCCGACCAGGCACACCGCCGGTACCTGAACGAGGAATACGACGCCGAGAGTGATGAATGCGCAGGTCGGATACACTATGAGTATCTTTGCCGGCTTGACTCCCCTGCCGAGCAGCGCCGCGTTTATGAACAGGGCGGCGACGATGCCGAGGGAGTACCAGGTCTGGATCATGCTGGGGTTCGTCAGGCCGTAGAGCGTGCCGAGCTCCTGATTGCAGTTCATCCAGAGCATGAAGGTCGTAGAGGTGGTAAAGCCGAGCGCTATGAGGATGACCGCCGACGGGGTGAAGCGCATCTTTTCCTTTTCGCCCGTCTCCGTCTTTGCCGCCTGCTCCCGCGGCGGGAAGGGCAGGAACGCGAGCGCGATGCCGTCTATTATGATTATTGCCGCTCCGGCGAGGAACACGGTGTTGAAGGGAAGGCCGTTTGCGTCAACGGCGAGTATCGCAAAGGGCAGAAGGAACTGCGACAGGGATACGGCAAGCTTCGTGAAGATGTTTGCTATCGTTCCCTTCTCCTTGAATATCTCCATGCAGGAGGGGGTGATGCTCGTATCGAGGAAGGAGTTTGCCATGCCGCTTACTATCGCAAAGGCGTAGCCCCAATACATGTTCGTCGTAAAGGTGATGCCGGTGAAGAACACGGCGTACAGCGCACAGCCTATCAGCGCCGAGAGCCTTCTGCCGAACTTATCCGAGAGCGGGCCTGCGACGGGGAAGGCTATCAGACGGCCCAGGCCGATGGCGGCGATGACGGCGACGACGGCGGATATGTCGTAAACTCCGTCCGCGCCGGGAGCCGAGCCCCAGAGTGCCGCGAACTCCTGCTTGTAGTGTCCCATGACCGATGAGGATATGCCGAGCACGAAGTACGTTATATAC
>CAVGWF010000033.1:0-3803 GCA_963632825.1 Escherichia coli
TGGCGCGGTTAACAACGCTTTCAATTCCGGCTCCGACAATATTTTTTATCATTCGCGGCGGCATAAAGACCGCGTTGCCGACTATGTTCCTTAGCCTTTAAGGGTGCGTTCGTGTTGCCGAAGCGACACTCGTTGAGATCGGGAAAATACTCTGCCGTGGCTTGCCCGTCCTCGTCAATGCCGCTGTATACGCACTTGTTGCTGCCGTCGCCATACAGGAAAACGCGGTTATCCTGCGCGCCGTTATACAGCTCCGAATACTTCATTTTGGTTACCTGCGATCTTAGGCTGCCTATCTG
Source organism: Escherichia coli (assembly GCA_963632825.1). Lineage (GTDB taxonomy): Bacteria > Bacillota > Clostridia > Oscillospirales > Oscillospiraceae > F23-B02. The sequence continues at coordinate 300 of CAVGWF010000033.1, forward strand.
GTAGGTGACATACACAACGCCCCATGCCGTGGGATTAGTCAATGTCATGGTAACGCCGTCGAGGGTGTAGTCGGTGCCCTCCGTCATGATGCGCCACTTCGTACCGGCTTTATTCAGCCCCTTGACTTTAACTATGCTCTCTATGATCGTGCCCTCGGCGGCGATGTCAAATTTGCCGCTGGCGGTCTGGTATATATCCGACCTGAACTCCTGCAGCGTATCAATGGAGTACACGACCTCCACATTATCTGTTCCGGCTGCCGGTGCCGTCCCAAATACTATCTTTGCCGGCTTGCCATAGACATTCGCCTGCTCAACGGTGTAGTCTGTAGTTTCCGTCTTTCCCGCGCCGTCAACCGTTACCGACTCGACCGAAACATTACCCATCTCCGGTATGGAGTATTTTTTTGCGGTGCCGTCTGCCGAATAGCGGACTCGCCGCTGCATATTGAGCAAATTCACTCTTTCAACAAGCGTGCCGTCACCGTCGGGGCTCGCGCCCACCATGATCGTCGGCGCATATCCTCCGACCTTTGCCAGCGTCGAGCCGTCCGTGCAGTAGTATTCGCTGCCGGTCAGCAGATACAGTTTCTCGCCGAACGCAAACATTGTCGTTGCTTCCGGCAGCTCGTCGCTTGATATGACCGTCGCGGTCGGCGTGGTATCAAGCCCCGTGATTTTAAACAGATGCTTGCACGCAAGGGCAAACATCGTCTGCTCTCCGCCGACATAGCCGCTCCATAGCTGTGTGACCTTGCCGGAATAGTCGCCGCCCGCTATGGACAGTTTATCCGCAACAACGGGGCGCGGCGTTATGGTCCCGTCGTCCGTAACGCGGAAGTTGAGGACTTTCGAGGCTTCGCCGTCCTTGAGTGCGGAGCCGTTCTCGCTCTCGTTCATTCCCTTGAATTTACGGACGCTGTATGTCGCGCGGCTTATATTGGCGTTTAGCTTTGCCATTTACTCACCACCTCGCGTAGCTCGTCGGGTCAACGCAGCCGTAAACATCCTTGATAGGCTCAAAGCCGTGCGGCACTCTCCGCGCATTCCGGAGCCCCTCTTCATACTGCTGCTGCCATGAATTAGCCCGCGCGGGGTCTTCGTCTATGTACAGAGCGGCGGCGAGCCCATACGGCATAACACCGAGGAGTATGGTCTGGTCAAAACCCGTTATCATGTCTGCCGTGCTGTCTATGGGCTGCCATCCCGAGCGGTCGCCGCCTGCATAAGCCTCGGAGTACTGGAAGCACTGAGACAGCAGCGCGTTTATGATGGGAACGGCGCGGTCTCTGTAGCTTTCGTCAGCATCCGTTTCGTTCATTATGGCGAGCGCAGCCGTATAAATTTTGTCTGCGCTTATATAGTCAATTGCCATTGTTTCACCTGCTTTAGGAAAAGGCGCACGGGAGGTGCGCCTTTTGTGGTTTGTTTAGGATTTTACCGCGTCGTATGCGGAGATGGGGCTCGACAGCAGTCCGCTCTTGGATGCATAAGCGCGGAACTCGGTGTCTGCGCTTATCGTCACGGGAGCGGAGTACACCTGTGCTGTGGTCGAGGTCTTCGGGTTTGTGCCGTCGGTAGTGTACTTGATGGTCGCGCCGCTGGTGGTGCTCTCGATGGTCACCTTGTTGCTCGCAATGGAGAATGTAGGTGCCGCGCACACTGCGTCAGCGTCGGAAGAATACACATAAATTCCGTCGGCTTTCTGAGCCAGTACAAACGAGTCATAGCGTACAAGACCTTCGAGCAGCACACCGGCAATTCCGGGAGGGTCGTTGTGTGCGCGCAGAGTCTTGAGCTTGGTCGGGTCTGCGGTGGACTGCTTGTGCTTTATCATGAACACAACGCCCTTAGGCATGAAAGAGGGAGGAATGGCTACAACGGGAGTGCCATTAACATCACCGATCTGACGCTTTATTACGCGCTGCCCGAGACCGTCTGCTTTGAACTCGTCGGCAAGGCGGAAGTCGATAGCGGTGTCGGAACGGACATAGAGGACTCTGCCGTCGAACGGCACACCGGCATCGTCAAGAGCGGTGAGACCGGTCAGCATCGCCTTTACTACGGTCGCCTTTGTAAGTGCAGTAGTATTCAGAGCGCCGAGACCTGCGCCCTCTGCCCATGTTTTCAGGCGGTATCTGTCTATCTCGGGAACATAGCCGTAATCCCACATCTGCTTGAGGTATGCGGAAGACTTCTTTATGAAGAGCTGATCCTGAGTGTTGGTGACATCTATGGTCTCGGAAAAACTGCGCTTGCGGAGAAGCTGATAGGTGTTCACCTCGTCCTCGACCTCGTGCGGAGTGCCGAAACGATTTGCGGTCTTGGTGGCGTCGTAGTCGTTCAGCTTGCCGGTGTTGATGGTGTAAACCTTGATAGCGTTTACGCCCTCCCAGTCGTAGTTGGTGCCGCACCATGCATCGGTGAACGAATTGTGCTTATATCTCTCATCGAGTTTAGGGGAAAATTTAAGTGCAAGATTTATTGACATTGTTTATATAACCTCCGTATCTTGCCCCACGGAGATATGTATCGTCAGTCTCGCCAGTATGAGTCAAACAGCTCGTCCGCTGTACTCGTATTTTCTGACGACTGACTGCCCGTGGAGCGTTTTCTGTTAGCATTCTGCTGTTTCTGCTGCTCCAACTGGCGCGTCAGCTCGGCGATCTTTGCGTCTTTCTGCTTATCCATGTATCTGCCATACGCGGCAACAAGACTGCCGTTTTTCTCTACATCCTCCCAAACCTCCTTGGGGATGGACTGCGGGTCTTTCGCCGCCTCGGGGTACTGGCGCATAAACGCGTCTATGTCCGCATTTCGGCTATCGTCTGCGGACTGTCGGTCGCTTTGCTTTTTCTCCCAGTCGGTTTTCTCTTTGGCAAACCTTTTCTTCTCGAACTCAAATTGAATTTCTTTGAGTGCGTCGTCAAAAGGTATGTTTTTATTCTGAGACAATACTGCTGCGGCGGTCGCCTCTATAAACTGGTCAAGCGTCTTTCCCTGACTGTCTGCTAGCTCTTTGAAGAATGCGAGTTTCTCGTCCGCGCCCTTGAGCGCGTCGAGCTGCTCATTTGCAGCCGTAAGCTTCTCTTTAACGCGGTCATAGTCAAGACCGCGCTGTGCGAGGGATATTACCTCGTCACGGTTTACTGTCTTTGTCTCGCTCAAATGCTTGAGCGTAAACTCCTCGGGCTTGTCGCCCTCGGTCTCCTGCTGCTCGTCATTGCTGTCGCCGGACTGGTCTGCTCCGGCATCATCATTCTGTGCAGCTTCTTCCGTATCGTTCTGGTCGCCTGTGTCTGTCTCGTCGTTGAGCTCGTCGCCTTCGTCAAGGACGATGTCGCTCCAATCGTCAAGATCGGTCGCGGCGGTCTCGGTTACGGTTTCGTTCATGAAATTACCTCCTGCCTATGGTCGGGCATTTTCGCCTATGGTCGGGCGATCTGTTATATATGAAGTGCAACAGGTAAAAAAGTAAAGACAACATGGCAAAACTCGTGTAAA
>CAVGWF010000034.1:0-9998 GCA_963632825.1 Escherichia coli
AGCGTCTGGCTACGGACCAGAAGGTCAGGGGTTCGAATCCCTTGCGGCGTGCCAAAAAAGTGCGGTAGTCCATGATACAATGGGCTGCCGTACTTTTTTGTTTTTCTATCGAAAAAACGCCGTAATACGGGAAAAATCCAGACAAGGGGGTGCAAATGCCCGGCCTGTCTGGATTTTTCTTTATTCGGAGAACTTCTTTCCTCAAGCTACTCTTGCACCCCCTAATGCGAAAAAACAAAAAGTAGGGGGAAATATCAAAAGGTTGCAGAGAAAAATCAAATTGTTCCCTTAGCGCACATTTACTAACCCTCTGTAAAATGCAGCGGTTAAGGTCCGTAGACTATTCGACTGCTTCCACCGCCGGTGGAGGCTGTTATTTTTTGATTCGCATATGGCTCCCCTGCGTAAGGTGAGGCTGACTGAGGGTTCATTATCTTTTCGGCGGGAATGCACTTATTTCTCGACAAGATTAAAATATAATGTTATGCTGATGGAACAAGGAGCGGGCCGAGTACGGGCGGCTCATTCAAAACAACGGAGGTTACGGGCATGAGCAAGGCGTTGAAGGTACTTATTGTAAACGGCTCTCCGCGCGCGGAGGGGAACACGAGCACTGCACTGCATGAAATGGAACATATTTTTACCGAAAACGGTGTTGAGACGGAGACGGTGCAGATCGGCACTCAGCCGGTGCGCGGCTGCATAGCCTGCGGCTACTGCCATGAAAACGGAAGGTGCGTTTTCAACGATGCAGTGAACACGCTCGCGCACAGCTTTGAGGAAGCCGACGGACTTGTTATCGCGAGCCCCGTTTACTATGCAAGCGCAAACGCAACGCTTGTCGCCTGCATGGACAGACTGTTTTACAGTACCCATTTCGATAAGACGATGAAGGTCGGCGCAAGCGTCGTGTGCGCACGCCGCGGCGGCTGCTCGGCGACCTTCGATGAGCTAAACAAGTATTTTGCCATTTCCGGAATGCCCATTGCATCCAGCCGGTATTGGAACAGCATCCATGGTCTGGAGAAGGGTGAAGCGCTGCTCGATGACGAGGGCAGACAGACTATGCGTACCCTTGCGCGGAACATGACATTTCTGATGAAAAGCATAGCGCTGGGCAAAGAGCGGTTCGGCCTTCCGGAGGAAGAGCCGCGCATAGCGACGAATTTCATAAGATGACTAACCAAGCCCTCCTTGAAAAACTGATATCCGCACTCGGAACGGCGGCGCTTGCTGCGGTTTTTGCCGTATGGTGCGCCGGCAGCGGCTACGGTACGGCAGGCTATACCGCGGCTGTGCTCAGCGTGGGATTGATGCTCACGCTGTGCCTGCGGTTCGTGCCGGTGTGGTGCGGGTTCTGGCGCACGCCTGAGCTTGGAATACCGGAAGCCGGAGGCGAAAAAGGAGAATGCGTCCGAATTTTCGCGTGCATCCTGCTGTGGGATGCCGTTATACTCGCCGACGGGTATCTCCTGCGCGCAATGCTCGGCTGCCGCGAGACGGCGGCGGAATACATAGGCGTGTGGCTCAGCACGGACAGCAGGCATTACATGGACATCGCGCGCGACTGGTATCTCTCCGAGGGAAGCATTGACCGGCTCGTGCAGCTCGTATTCCTGCCGGGATACCCGATAGCGGTGAGACTTTTTTCATATCTTACCGGCAGCTATCCCGCAGCGGGACTGTGCGTTTCCGCACTGAGCTTTGCGGGAGCGGGCTGCGTTCTGTATAAGCTGCTGCGGCTTGACATGGATGAGGCTGCCGCAAAGCGCGCCGTGCTGCTTTTTGCGATAAATCCCGCTGCGTTTTTCTTCGCCGGCCCCATGAGCGAGAGCCTTTTTATGCTGTGCACATTTCTGTGCCTTTATCTCCTGCGCAGGGGAAGGCCTCTTACGGGGGCGCTTTTCGGGGCGTATGCCTGCTTTACGAGATCGGTGGGGCTGATACTGCTGGTGCCGATCCTGTTTGAGCTTGTGCACAAAAGAGCAAGGCTGCGCGAGTATCTCGCTCTCATTATAGTACCGCTCGGGTTTGCCGCGTATCTCGGTGTGAATTACGCCGTCGCGCAAGACGCCTTTAAATTCATGCAGTACCAGTCCGAGCACTGGAGCCAGCACCTTGGCTGGTTTTTCAACACCGCCGCTTATCAGACCGAGAATGCCGTAAATGCGGCGCGGGGCAGCACAACGCTGCTGCTCGGACTGTGGCTGCCGAATATCCTTGCCCAGCTTATCAGTCTTGCCGTTATGATATTTGCCGTAAAACGGCTGCGTGCATCGTACACGGCATATTTCACCGCATACTATATCGTAGCCATCGGCGCAACATGGCTGCTCAGCGCACCGCGTTATCTTGCCGCAATGCCGGTGCTTCCGGCGGCTTTGGGGCTTTTCGGAGAGAAAAAGGAGCGGTTCCGGCTTATTGCCGCGCTCGATGCGGCGGCATTTATCGCCTATTTTTGCGCATTTTTGCTCAGGTGGCAGGTTTGGTGAGAAAATTGTATAAATTTTTCTTGTAATGCTTGGGCGCTTGTGTTATAGTAATAGGGCTAATAATCGAAAAATCGAAAGGGTTGAATATAAATGTCTACTATTAAAATAATTCTCACGGTTCTTCAGCTTCTGTCCGGCCTTGCGGTAACGGTGGTTGTTCTCATGCAGAGCGGCAAGAGCGCCGGCCTGTCCGGTGCGATAGCGGGCGGCGCGGAAACCTTCCTGAGCAAGGGTAAGGCAAAATCTCTGGATGCAAAGCTTGCAAAGGCAACGAAGTGGTTTGCCATCGCGTTCGTTCTGCTCACACTTGTGCTGAACCTTATCAAGTGATCCGGAACCGATACAAAAACTCAGGCACAGTCAGCGTTGACTGTGCCTTTATTATCTCAAGGGGAGCGGAAAGATGGACAACAGGGTGGAGCCGAAAGAGGTTTTTCGCGGAATAAAAGCCGCATTTCCGTCAACGGTGCCGATATTCTTCGGCTGGATATTCGTTGCGCTTACATACGGAGTGCTCATGGAGCAGCTCGGCTACAGTCCGCTGTGGACGATGCTGTTTTCGCTTATATGCGTCTGCGGCGGCATGCAGATCGTGGCGGTGCCGATGATGGCGGCGGGCTTTGATCCCGTGCAGATGTTCGTCATGAGCTATTTCGTCAATTTCCGGCATACATTTTACGGGCTTGCACTGCTTGAAAAATACAAGGACACGAAGCCGTTCAAGCCGTTTCTCATCCATGCGCTTGCAGACGAAATGTTTTCTGTCGCCGTATCGACGGAGCCGCCCGCGGGCATGGAGCGCCGGTATTTTTATTTCGGTCAGACCCTGCTCCTGTGGCTGTACTGGGCGGGACTCACCGCGCTCGGCGGAGTGCTTGGCGGGATAATCACCTTTAATACCGAAGGGCTCGATTTTGCGCTGAACGCACTGTTTGTCGTGTTCTTCCTCCAGCAGTGGAAGGATAAGGACAAGCGTCCGGCATGTCTTATAGGTGTCGCGGTGACGCTCGCTGCGCGCATCGCCTTCGGACCGACGGTGTTTCTGATCCCGGCGCTCATTGCCATGCTCGTCATCTTCTGGTTAGGGAGGAACAGACTGTGAAGCTCACCGTTATTCAGACGATAGTCATCATCCTCGCAATATCGGCAGGCGTGCAGATATCGCGCTGGCTGCCGTTTCTGGCGTTTTCGGGCAGAAAGGAAACTCCGCAGTTTGTTAAGTATCTCGGACGCGTGCTGCCGCCGGCACTTATGGGGCTGCTGGTAGTCTACTGCTTTAAAAGCACCGATATTTTAACGGGCTCGCACGGACTTCCCGAGCTTATAGCGACGGCGGTCGTCGTCGCGACCTATCAGTGGAAGGAAAATCTGCTCATTTCGGTCGGAGGAGGCACCGTAGTATATATGCTCCTTGTTCAGTTCGTTTTCTGAAAATTTACATTTAGACAAGCCGTTGAAGCTCCGCTTTATTGCAAAGCGGAGCATAAACTGATATAATATCAGGCATCGGTGAGATGATATTATGATTTTTGTCCGAAAGGAAATTTGATTATGTGCGGAATAGTTGGCTTCGTAGGAAGCGATCAGGCAGCACCCATACTGCTTGACGGACTTGAACGGCTGGAATACCGCGGGTACGACTCCGCAGGTATCGCGGTCGTGTCCGAGGACGGAAAATTGCAGATGAAAAAATCCAAGGGACGCCTGAAGGTGCTCAGAGATATTGTCCTGAGCGACAAAAGCATCGAAGGGACCATCGGCATCGGACACACCCGATGGGCTACTCACGGTGAGCCCAATGACATAAACGCCCATCCCCATATCAGCGGCGACGGTAAGGTCGCGGTCGTGCATAACGGCATAATCGAAAACTATGTCGGTCTGCGCGACTACCTCATCTCGCAGGGCTACACCTTCGTGTCCGAAACGGACACGGAGGTAGTCACTCAGCTCCTTGCGTTTTATTATGCCGAGTGCGGCAATATGCTCGAGGCGGTTTTCAGAGTACTGCGCCGCATCGAGGGCGCATATGCGCTGGGTATCATATGCACCGAGGAGCCCGATCATTTTATCGCCGCGCGCAAGGATGCGCCCCTGCTCGTGGGCTACGGTGAGGGCTGCAACTTTATTGCGAGCGATGTGACCGCAATAATAAAGCACACGCGCGATGTCTCCTATATGGAGGACGGCGAGGTTGCCGTTATATCAGCCGACGGCGTGCAGTTTTACAATGCCATGGAGCAGCCGATAGAAAAAGAGCACCACACGATCGACTGGGATGTTTCTGCCGCAGAGAAGGGCGGATATGCCCACTTCATGCTCAAGGAGATCATGGAGCAGCCCGAGGCAATAAGAAAAACGGCGTTCAGCCGCATCCGCGATAACCGCATCGTTTTCGAGGATCTCAAGTACGACGCAGCGCGGATAAGGGATGCAGGCAGGATATTCATAATCGCCTGCGGCTCGTCATATCATGTTGGTGTAGTCGGCAAGTACAATCTCGAACGGCTCCTGCGCAAGCCCGTAGAGGTCTGCCTTGCTTCGGAATTCCGCTACAGCGACCCGCTGGTCGATGATAAAAGCCTGGTGATAGTGATAAGCCAGTCCGGTGAAACACTCGATACGATGGCGGCTCTGAGAGAGGCAAAGGCGCGCGGCGCGCACATTCTGTCGATAGTCAATGTTGTCGGAAGCTCCATAGCCAGAGAGTCGGACGATGTGCTTTACACATGGGCGGGTCCCGAGATCGCAGTTGCCACCACAAAGGCATACAGCACACAGCTTGTTCTGCTTGATATGCTGGGACTGTACTTCGCTCAGGAGCTCGGCACAATAAGCGATGCCGAATATGCGGACATCGTGGAGGAGCTCCAGCGTCTGCCGGGCAAGATGGAGCGGATGCTTGAGGACACGGACGATATAAAGCACTATGCCTCAAAGTATTTTAACCACAACTCGGTTTTCTTTATCGGGCGCAATCTGGACTACGCGATGGGGCTTGAGGGCTCTCTGAAGCTCAAGGAGATATCCTACATACACTCCGAGGCGTATGCGTCGGGCGAGCTCAAGCACGGTACCATTTCACTCATCGAAAACGGCACCCTCGTCATTGCACTCGGCACCTATGAGCCGCTGTTTGACAAGGCAATGAGCAATGTCGTCGAGGTTCAGGCGCGCGGTGCGGATGTCCTTGCACTCACTACCGAGGGCAATGTTGCCGAGATGAGAAAGACGGTGGAGAATGTCATGTCAGTTCCGGAGACACATACGATACTTCAGCCCTCTCTGGGTGTTGTCCCGCTCCAGCTTTTCGCGTACTATGTTGCGCTGCTGCGCGGCTGCGATATTGATAAGCCCAGAAATCTTGCAAAGTCGGTGACAGTAGAATAATTGAAAACACTGCTGATGTTTTTTGCGTGCGTGGTCTGTAGGGCCACGCACTGCTTATTGCGCCTTCTTGGCTTCGGCGCAACGGCGCTCCCCGGAGTGCTGGCACTGAAGATATGCCCCGATATACTCGGGTATGCAGCGGAAAATGTCAGGATAATCGCCGTTACGGGAACAAACGGCAAAACAACATCATGCCGCATGACGGAGCGCGCACTCCTAAATGCCGGTGAGAACGCTGCCGCGAACCGGTCGGGTGCAAATCTGATGGGCGGCATAGCGGCAACGCTCATCATGAATTTGAAGCTTACCGGCGGCGTTAAATGCGGCTATGCGGTGCTTGAATGCGACGAAGCCGCGTGCAGGAATGTTCTCGGCAGGATAAAGCCGCGCGTTCTGGCAGTTACAAACCTGTTCCGCGATCAGCTCGACCGCTACGGCAGCGTTGAGTATGCGCGCGACTGCATAGTTCAGGGGCTTATGCAGACACCGGAGACGATAGCCGTCATAAATGCCGATTGCCCAATGGCTGCGAGCATAGCCGGCATGATACCGAACAAAACCGTACTGTTCGGCTCGGACTGCGGCAATGGCTCAGGCGTGAGCAGCGGCGAAAACGACGGGTGCCCCAGATGCGGCGGAAGACTGAGCTATTCGTCGGTGAGCTATGCAAGCCTCGGGCATTTTTCCTGCGGCTGCGGCTTTTCAAGAGCAAAGCCCGATTACTGCATATCCTCGCTCCTGCCCGACGGCGGCATGGTCTTAAAAACTCCGTACGGCAGCAAGGTGTGCACGCCCGCGCTCCCCGGACTTTACAACGCGTATAATGCTGCGGGCAGCATCGCGGCAGCTGCCGCCGCGGGTATAGGCCTTGAAGACGCGGTAAGCGCCGTGAACGATTTTGACTGCGGCTTCGGCAGAATGGAGAGCTTTCCGCTGGGAGGCGCCGGTGCCGAGATGATACTCATTAAAAACGCCGCTGCCGCCGACCAGACCCTTGAACGGGTGAGGGGATTTGACGGAGACAAATCCGTCGTTCTGGCAATAAACGACCGCACCGCCGACGGCACGGACATTTCGTGGCTCGACGATGCCGATTTCGGCAAGCTCGCGCGCACAAAGGGACTAAGAAATGTCTATGTCAGCGGTGACAGGGCGGATGCCGCCGCAAAACGGCTCGAAAGAGAAAATATTGTCTGTAAATCATACAGAAACTATGATAAACTTATAAGGGAGCTTGAACGCGAGAAGGCGTTCATCTTCATCCTGCCGACCTACACCGCAATGATGGAGCTGCGCAGACAGCTCACCGATGCGCTCGGCGGCAAAAAATTTTGGCAATGAGGATGCACAAATGATACGCTTTTATAACGGCAGGGTCCTGACGCTTGACGGACCGGCGGAAATAACGCAGACCGAGGTGTGGACAGACGGCGGTACCATATGTCATGTGGGAGACGCACCGGAAGAAAGACCCGTTTTTGAGCGGGAGATAGACCTTAACGGCGACCTGCTCATGCCGGGCTTCAAGGATGCGCACACCCATTCGGGCATGACCTTTCTGCGCTCACTGGCAGACGATATGCCGCTGGACAAATGGCTCAGTGAGCAGGTCTGGCCGCGGGAGGCGCGCCTGAGCCCCGACGGGCTGTATGTCATGACCCGTCTTGCCGTTATGGAGTATCTCACGAGCGGAATAACGAGCTGCTTTGATATGTATTTCCACAACGACGCCTTTGTGCGCGCGTGCATTGATTCCGGCTTTCGGGCCGTGCTGTGCGGAGATATGAATAACTTTGACCGCGATTACACCGAGCTTGAGGATAAGTTTCTGCGTTATAATAAAACTCATGAGCTCATATCCTACCGGCTCGGCTTCCACGCCGAGTACACGACGAGCATGGAGCGTATGGAGTTTGTGGCGTCTCTCGTACAGAAATACCGCGAGCCTATGTTCGTACACTCGTCGGAAACGCGCTCGGAGGTCTCCGGCTGCATCGAGCGCTACGGCGTAACGCCGACGGTGCTGTTTGACAGACTCGGGATGTACGACTACGGAGGCGGAGGCTTCCACTGTGTTCATATGAGCGACGAGGATGTTGAGATATTTAAAAGACGCGGGCTGTGGGCCGTGCTCAATCCTGCGTCTAATCTCAAGCTTGCAAGCGGCATCGCGCCGGTAAAGCAATTTCTCGATGAAGGCATAGGCCTTGCCCTCGGCACCGACGGCGCGGGCTCGAATAACGCGCTGGATATGTTCCGCGAAATGTATCTGACAAGCGTTCTGGCAAAATACCGCGAGAATGACGCTTCGGCGGTGGATGCGCTCAGAGTGCTCGAAATGGCGTGCGTGGGCGGCGCAAGAGCCATGGGCCTCGGCAGCTGCGATGCCATAGCGACCGGCAAAAAAGCCGATCTTACGGTCATCGACCTGCATAAGCCAAATATGCGCCCGGTAAACAACATTGCAAAGAATATCGTCTATTCCGGAAGCAAGGACAATGTACGCCTTACGATGGTAAACGGCAGAGTGCTGTACGAAAACGGTGAGTTTTTCATCGGAGAGGATGCCGGACGGATATACGATGAAGCGGAAAAGATAATGGAGACGATAAGAAGTTGAGAGAGATAGACCTTCATGTTCACACTAATATTTCAGACGGCTCGGAGACTCCGGAGGAAACGGTCAGGTACGCCTCCGAGCTCGGACTGCGTGCTATTGCAATAACCGATCACGACGGAGTAAACGGCGTTGAGCCGGCTCAGGAGGCGGGCAAAAGGTACGGCGTTGAGATAGTCGCCGGAATAGAGCTCGGCTGCGGCTGGTACGGCAAAGAGGTCCATATGCTCGGCTACGATCTGGACATACATTCGCCGAAGCTGCCGCCTGTGCTCGACTGGATAGTGCGCGACCGCGATGAGCGTAACCGCAAAATGGTCGACATGCTCTCGCGCGATGGGCTCAGCATAGACCTTGACGAGCTTCAGACCAAGTATCCGGACTCGACCATAGGCAGACCGCATTTTGCACTGTGCCTTGTCGAGGAAGGTTTGGCGGACAGCGTTAAGGACGCGTTCGAGCGCTATCTCGATCCGGGCTGCAAGTACTATATCCGCCGCCACTTTCTCAGCGTCGAGGATGCCGCAGACCTTATCCGCTCTGCCGGAGGCAGACCCGTAATTGCGCACCCCGGACAGTACAGACTCACGCCGGAGCGGTTTACGGAGCTCATGGAGCGCTCGAAGGCATGCGGTGTTGCCGGCCTTGAGTGCTACTACTCGGGCTACGGACCGGAAACTGTGCGGCGTTATCTTGAGGCTGCCAAGCGCTACGATCTCTGCCCGACGGCGGGCAGCGACTGGCATGGCAGGAACAAGCCCCATATCCACCTCGGCACAGGCGTAAACGGTGAGCTTGCCGCCCCCTACGAGCTGCTCGAAAACCTGAGAAAAAGATAAAAAAAGCTCCCCACGGGGGGCTTTTTTTGAGACTGTCAAAAAACTTGTGCTGCTGAGAAAAAACATCCGCGCAGCGGGGGAGTTCGAGGGGGCAAAGCCCGCCTTGAGTTGGATCATAGCCATCAAAAAAGCCTGAGCTATCAGGCTTTTTTGACGAGCATGGCGAGATTTTTTGTGAAGCGAAAGCTTCATAAAAAATGTGGTGTTTTTGAAGCGTGCAAAAAAGTCACAGACTTTTTTATTATCCGAGGATCTTTCTTGCAAGCCTGGCCTTCTTCTGCGAATAGGGGAAGTATCTTATCGGCACGTCGGCAGGGCAGTGCTTTTCAAGCACGGTCCTGTAGTGCGAGAAGGTGTCGAAGCTCTGCTTGCCGTGGTACGAGCCCATGCCGGAGGCGCCGACGCCGCCGAAGGCCGCATTGGAGTTTGCCAGATGCAATATCGTGTCGTTTATGCAGCCGCCGCCGAAGGAGCAGGAGTCGAGCAGCTTTTTCTGAGCCTGTGCGCTTTGCGAGAAGAAGTACAGCGCCAGAGGCTTCGGCCTTGCGGTTATATATTCTATGCATTCGTCAAGCTCCGAGTAGCTTATAATGGGCAGGATAGGTCCGAATATCTCGCGGCTCATGGCGGGAGAATCGGGGGCGAGATCGGTCAGCAGCG
>CAVGWF010000035.1:0-10324 GCA_963632825.1 Escherichia coli
CCGGTCGTGTCCGCCTTCTGCAATGCGCTCGTACCCGGCGTCGCCGATTACGGCGGCGACAACTGGGCGTCGAGGATATCCTCCTCGACCGTGCAGGCGGAGCTTGCAGCCGGCGACAGCGACAATAAGCTCGACGCGCAGTACAAGGTTCTCGCAAAGGAGCTTGTCTCCGGCCTCCAGGCCTTCGCGCAGAGCTACAACGAAGCGGCAGCGCGCTATGCGGCAAACGGCGGCAGGATTGCCGAAACGAGCGTCACCGACGAGAGCGATACCGAGATGAACGAGCAGCTCGCGGAGGACGTGGCCACCGGCGGCGAGATCGAGACCAACGACGGCGACGCGCTTTATCTGGCGGCCTACAACATACTCAGTCAGTATTCCTACGACGGGACGACGAACCTTGCCGACTACATCGTTGCACTCGGCAACTCCTCGTATGACGAAACGGCAAGCCTGAGAAAGATATACCCCCTTGTGGACAGCCTTACCGACGGTCAGCTTGCGATGATGCGCCTGTGCGGCGTAGCCTTCTCGGTAGTCTATCTGACGAATAACGAAGATCTTATAGCCGAAGCAGAAAAGCAGGCCGAGGCGATACGGCAGGAGATATCCTCGCAGAGCGGCAAGGACAGCATGTCCGTCTGGATAGGCACCGATCAGACGGCCTTTGAGCAGAAGGTCGCCGTCACGCAGGACGCCTACAGGACGAACACCGCCGGACAGATATACAATACCCTGACCACGCCCGACGATGTGGACAACTTCCTTTCGACGGCAAAGTCAATGGTCGGCATAGCCTCGCTGGTTCTGGGTCTCGCGGTCGTTCTGGTCGACGTGGTGACCTCGGCCATAGGCGCGTTCGTCTTTACAGCGGCCTTCACGGGCTCGGTGAGCATGTGGGCGATCTGCTGCGCCGGCACGGGCTTGGGCGTGCTGGGCACGATACTCGGCGTTCTCGGCTGCGCGATCATAGTGCTCAGCTATATCGCGGCCGCGGCCATGATCGTCATACTCATCGCACTGCTTGTAAAGTATATATGGGATACCTTCACCGAGGATGATGCGGAGGACTTTACGCCGATACCGACGGTCATATTCGATGTCGCAAACAACAGATATGTCAAATATACCGCCGTCGAGCTGAACGGAAGTCCGGCAAATATAAACGGCGGCAATGCGAAACGGTGGAACGCTCTTTATACGAGCACGAGCAGCTACGCGGGAGATCCGATCCAATCCTCGCAGATCGACGATCTTATAACGGTGCAGTACAACGACAACTCCACGCCCCTCGGCTATAAGGCCGTCAAGTGCTTCGGCGAGGTCGCGGCAGCAAACCTCAACGCGAATACGCGCTCAAACTCCTGCGCGGTCTATATGTTCTGCCGCACGACGGACAAGGTTATAAACGAGGGCGAGGAGACCGATACCGACGGTACGGAGGTCAAAAACGACGGACAGTATATCTCAAAGCTCAAGCTTTCCGTCGAGAGTACGGAAACGGCGGCCAAGGCGGCGCTCACCAAGGGCGGCTATAATATCCTGGATGTGAACCTCACACCGGTTACGGCCTCGCTGAAGAAATACACCTATCTGGGCTACACCACGACGACGAACGCGGACGATGCCGTGACGGATATAAGAATATCCGCGCGAAACAGCTCGGCGGCCTTCCTTTACGGCAGCGCCTCATACACCTCCTGCGGAACGACCCCGACGGGCGATACGCTCTACTATACCTCGTACAAGTCGGCCGGCTCTCCCGTGCTTGCAGACCTCTTGGTGAAGTATTCGCTCGACGATATCCCCGAGGGCTACGAGCCCATAAACCTGTTCTGCGGCGGCAATGCCTTCAACTTCAATGTCGGCAGCGAGGTCGACAATACCGTTGAAAGAGATCACAGCTCGCAGACATACGAGCACTGGAACGATCAGGGCGTGTATCTGTACTTCAGACCCTCCGTTGCATACACGAGCGGAGAGGAATACATCTCCGGCATCGTTCTCGTGGCCGGCAACGGAAGCGGAAAGCTCAACAATTCGGCAGATGATTATATAAAAGCCCTGAAGCTTAAAAAGTTCGATCTGAGCCTGACCTGCGGGGCAAAAATAAAGCTTCCCTCGGATGTGCACGGCATGGTGTCGGAGGAGCGCTGGGCGCAGAATGTGGAGACCTACATATGCTATACCACGACGCATAATCCCTACAGAGCCATATACGGCATAGCCTCATACACCTCGGCTCCCGGAAACCTGTATGTTCCCGTATATCTCGGAACGGCCTCAAGCG
Organism: Escherichia coli; assembly: GCA_963632825.1. Taxonomy (GTDB): domain Bacteria; phylum Bacillota; class Clostridia; order Oscillospirales; family Oscillospiraceae; genus F23-B02. Next base: position 2,291 of record CAVGWF010000035.1, read on the forward strand.
GCGCGTATGCGGTGTGCGACGTTATGTTCGAGCTGCCGTATCTGGTCAGCGGCGGGAGCGCGCCGGAGTATTATATGCGCGGCATTTACGCGACGCACTCCTATCAGTTTGCCAGCGGCAGCGGCACATCGACCGGCATAGAGCAGAAGGAAATGACGGCGGAGCTCGCGCCCGAGGATTATGAGGATGTCTCGTGGTCGAGCAGCGGCGTGCGCGGCAAGGGTATATATGTGCTCGGTCCCATGGAGGGCGGAACGCCCCTGACCGTCGACGATATAGTCGTATCGTCCGACGGCACGGTGCCGGACGGCTTCGTGAGCGTTCAGGATCTCAAGACCCCGAACCGCACGGAGGCACACAACCTCGGCTATAATACGACCAATTCCAAATACATCTCCAGCGGAGACAGTCTCACGCCGGTGTATATCTACCAGCGCAAGGCGGCGCCGGTGCAGGGGAAATACATCTCCTCGATCTGCGTTTCGACCTTTACTCCGAGCAAGGCGGCGGGAAGCTCGCTTTCCGACTACACCGACGAGATGAAGACCCTCCTCAACGCCTCCGGCAGCGATTACTGCATACAGAACCTCCTGTCGCAGTGTACCGATGAGATCATTCAGGCCAATATTGCGCTTGACAGCTCGCAGAGCTTCTACGCAAACGCCGGCGCCAAGCCGGAAACGGTCTCATACATAGGCGTGTCGAGAACGAACGTGCAGTCGGATGCCATCACGGGCATAATAAGATATGTCACCGACAAAACGACCGCACCCCCGACAATACAGGTCGGTACCGTGACCTACACCAAGGCCGGAGACATGATACCCGACCCGAAGGGCTCGTATTATCTCTACTACACGACCTCGGGAGGCGCGAGCCCCGGCATGCCGATAACGGATATAAGCGTGAGCTCGGAGGTTTATGAGGCCGACTGCGCAACGGCAATGTCGACAAGGGCCGACGAGTCGGGCACAAATACCAAGCTTTACGGCGACACCGAGGTATCGGGCTTTATCCACATGAGCTATGAGGATACGGCGACGATGATGGGCGCGATATATATCGGACACGGCAAGACCGCAAAGGAGGCGCAGGCAAACCTCTTAAGCCTCGGCTGCAATATCTGCGTGGATCTGGATATAAACCGCGGCACGGGCGGCGAATACATCTACATCGGCTACTCGAGATACACCCTGACCAGATCCGAGATCACCAAGGGCGTTGCGAGAAAGGCCGTCAGGGATATCATTCTGACCGTCGGTCAGCCGCATCAGAAAACGATCACCGTCAACGGTGTCGTTTACGAAAGCGCACGCGACGAATACACCTCGGCTGCGGATGCGGACGGAACGAAGGCCGTGTCCCTCAATTCGGGCAGCGGCGGAAAGCAGATATATCTGTATTACACCACGACCATGACCAAGGACACCGCCTATCCGATCGCAAAGCTGGGTCTTGCCTGCGCAGATTACGGCATGATAAACGACGACTACAATACATGGGAGCATGTCTTTGACATCAACGGAAACCGCGTGAACCTCAACGAGGGCACGGTCGCGGTCACCGACGGCGGCGACCACATAACGGACAACAGAATGTATCTCTACGCGAGCCGCACCGACAACGCCGTCAGGGAGGACCGCAAGGTCGATATGAACGCGCTCAACCGTGAGTTTGTAGCCTACGATGTTTATATGAAGGGGGCGTGAGCCGTGAAAAGAATAGGAAAAACGACTGCGCTCCTGTGCGCAGTGTGCCTTGCGCTGTCCCTTGCCGCGGCTTCCCCGGCGCTCGCGGCAAACGGCGCGGCCGACGGCGTGAGTGAATATGTCTACACGGTAAACATCAAGGTCAGCAATCCCTGCGACTCAACGAGCATGGACAGGGACGCGGTGAATGTTCTGTACTTTGACTACTATTACAAGGGTCAGAACGGCTATCAGAGCGAAAAAAGCGAGCGCTTTGACATGTCGTGGAACGGCAGCTCCAACAAAAACGCAGACTTTCTCAGGGAGCATTTCATAAGACCGAACGACAACGAATACTACACGAGCTACGAGGTGACGCTCCCCGGCAAGCTCAGCAGGATAGACATACTGCTCAACATGGACGGCGGCGAGCGCCTTTCGTTCGAGGTGCAGAGCATCTACTGCAACGGAAAGCGGATAAACAGCAACACCGACTATGTCTCCTCGGCGTACAACGACTCCTCGGCGAGAATATACTGCTCGATGGAGGGCTCGGTCATCGACGAGAGCAGCTCGCCCTACTTTGCCGAGCACGGCGGAGAGGGGCTCACCGAAAAGGAGATGAGCAGCATAGCCTCCGGCGCCGGCACGGAATATGCCGGTCAGTTCAGAGACCAGTACAACGCGGTGATCGACCTTGCCGTGCTCAAAAACTGCGTTGCGGACTCCGACGGCGATATAAATCAGGCCTATGCCCACGGCGACGAGGAGAGCATGTATAAATACACCTTCTATTTCAATGTGGAAAACCCCATCGACCTCAGCAGCGCGGATAACGACGAGGTGGAGACGTTTTATATCGAGATGAGCTATATCGACAAAAACGGCTGCGGCAGCGAAAAGACCTACAGGCTCGACATGTCATACAGCTCCTCGCTCGGCCGGAACCTTAACCAGAGGTATCTCAGCTGCTTTGAAAGCTACGGCGACGACGGCTACAGGACGCAGTTTTCCGTCTGGGTGCCGGGCATCGTCACCGAGGTCAGGAGCAAGCTCAATATGAGCGGCGAAAAGCTGACGGTGAATTTCGACAGGATAACGCTCGGCTCGATAGCGGTAAATACGGAAAGGGACTATGTGTCCTCCGTGTATAACGACTCCGACGCGAAGATAAAGTGCATCGTTCCGGCATCGCAGATAGCCCTTGAGGGCGGCAGTCTGCCGGAAAGCTACGGTGCCGCGGAGCTCAGAGACCAGTACGGCGCGCTCGTGTCCGAGACCCTGTACGAAAAGGCAAAGGAAGCTCCGCAGCGATATCTGTATCACCGGTAAGCCGCAGGCAGCAATATTGTATCGGCTTACGCCGAGATATATTTTCACCTCATCAGCCGGCTTCGCCGACAGCTTCCCCTCAAGGGGAAGCCACGATCCCTCAGTCAGCTCCCTTTACGCAAGGGAGCCAAGGGCGGTGCCGTTTCATTTGGCGAACTCACGGAGTGCGCTGCCTCCCTTGTGTAAAGGGAGGTGGGTCGGCGTTAGCCGAGCCGGAGGGATTGTCCGGTGAATATTGCTGCACACTATAGTTACACCGCAATGACCGTATCCGCAGGTGCGGAAAGCGCCTATAAAAAAATCACTGCCCGTGAGGGCAGTGATTTTTTGCTGTTGGATTGTCAGGTATTACTCCTCGCCGTAGCCGAAGTATTCCAGAATGCTGGCAAGGATCTTTGCAGCCTGTGCGCGGGTCGCGGTACCATCAGGTGCGTACACGCCCTCGCTCATGCCATTGATGATGCCCATGTTAGCCAGGACATTGACAGGCTTCTCATAAAACAAGCCTTTGACAACATCCTTGAAGCCTGCGTCAACATTGTAGTCGTCGGGAGCTTCCCCGCCGAGGAAAAGTGCACGGTAGGTCATTGCTGCCATCTCAGCACGGGTGATGTTTTTGGTAGGACGGAAGGTGTTATCGGTGTAGCCGACGATAACGCCGTTTGCAATGCCCCAGCTGACTGCTTCCTTGCCGAAGCCGATTGTGCCGGCGTCGGTGAAGGTGAGCTCTGCGCCTTCCTTGTCGTCATCGGTATCGAAGAGGCGGTAGAGCATGGTGATGTACTGCTCGCGGGTGACATTCTCATCCGGACGGAAGGTGCCGTCGGAGAAGCCGTTTACGAGCCCAGCCTCTGCTGCGATGAGGATGTATCTGTTGAACCAGCCGCCTTCAATATCGCTGAACGGTCCGTAGTGGATACGACCCTGAGGAGCCTTGTACTGATCGCCGACAACGCCCTTGAGCTCGGTGGTGATGTACTCCATGACTACCTCGTCAAGCGGGAAACCGGTGTCGAACTGCGATTCCGCTGCTGCGAATGCATAGTAGGTGTCGCCGCCCGCCGCGACGAAGTTGTTGGTGACAACTGCGTAGGTCGCCTTGGCGTCGAATGCCTTGCCGTTGATGTTGTCAATGGTAACGCGCTGGATGCTCTTCGGTGCATAATAGGTCGAGCCCGGGTACTGGTCGCCCTGATCGTATGCCTTAGTGACATCAATGGTGTACTCTATGCCTGCTACCTGCGGGAAGCCGCCTACAGCGGGATCGGGGGAGCAGTAGGTGGAAGCCTCGAGAGCCTCAAGAAGCTCTGCGCCGGTGACATAGACGACCGCGAGGGTGTTGCCGAAGGGCAGAACCTCATTTACAGCCTTCTTGGTGATGTTGCCGGCAGCGATGTTGGCGCGGATGCCGCCGCCGTTTGTGACAGCGAGGATATGATCTGCGTCTACGGCAACGCCGCCCTGCTCATTGATCTTCCAGAGCATTGCGTCGGTGATGAGGTCGCCGAGGTTGGTCTCGCCGTCACGGTTGCCGTACAGCTTTGTTTTTTCGCTGTATGCTTTCTCGCCGTTGAGAGCTACCTCGCTCTTTGCGAATACTTCGCCGTATTCTGCATCGATCTGGTCGTTGATCTCCTTTACCGCTGCGGCAACCTCTTTGTTGGAAGCGGTATCCTCGGTGACCTCGACGAGCTTGCAGCTCTCGATCGCCTTGGTCTTGTTGTCGATAACAACAACGCCGATGTACTCAAACTTGGTGCCGGTGGACTGGATGGGCTCGTCCTTCGTTGCGGTCATAACATCGTGGGAATGGCCGTCGATGATGAAGTCAACGCCCTTTACGCCTGCGAGCAGGTCGGTGGAACGGTTGGGAGCGGATTCGCCGTCAATGCCGAGGTGTGCCAGAACGACAACGATGTCTGCCTTGTCCTTGAGTGCGGCGGCTTCTGCATTGACCGCCTCGATCATCTTATCACCGGAGAGCCAACTCAGGTCCTTGATAAGTGCGGGGTTTGCCTTGGTCTGGCTCTCGGGAGTGTTAACGCCGATGAAGCCGATCTTCAGACCGCCATCGGTGGTGATGACGGTGCTGCCCTCGAAGACCTTTTTGCCGTCTTTATCGACGATGTTGCAGCAGATGTTCTCGAAGTCGGCTGCCTCGAGATTCTTGGTGAGCTGCTCATAGCCGTAGTCGAACTCATGGTTGCCGAGAGTTGCGACATCGTAGCCGACTTTGTTCATCAGGGTAACTGCGTTCAGACCCTTGTTGGAGCTGACAGCGACCTTGCCCTGGCTGTAGTCGCCTGCGTCGGCGATGATGACCTCTGCACCCTTTGCCTCATACTCGGCTGCGAGACCTGCCATGTTGGCATAGCCGCTTATTGCGCCGTGAACATCGTTCGAGTGCAGGATAACGGTCTTGCCGTCAAGCTCGCCCTGTTCGGGATCGGGAGTTACGGTGTCGAGTTTGTAGAACTCAATAACACTCTGTACATTGCTCGTGCTTTTGTAGCATGCAAAACCGTAATAATTGCTGCCTTCACTACCGAATTTGTTAGCTGCAAGAACTCTGCTGCTTGCACTTTCGGTAAGAACTGCATCTGTAACATTCCACACACCTGCTTTTTCAGCATCGGTTGTGTAGGAAACAGTGTTCTTGTTGGCACTCGCATCATAATACAGATACCCTGCCGCTGCGTTATAAATGGTGTAGCCACCATCTACTGCTTTGATAGTCCAGACAACGGTTGCATCATCCGTAGTGACTTTGCCATCTGTTATAGCAAGATCTTTGGACATCATTCTTGTAGCTGAACATCCATCCGTACTCAGAAAAGCGTTTGTTACACCTTCAATTGCTACATCGTATTTGGTATCCGTAGGGATGCCGCGAATGAGATATTCGCCATCAGACAAAGACTCAACCTTAGAATATGTCTTTGCCGCTTCTTCTCCCTCTGCAAATACCGGCACTGCCAGAGAGAATATCATGGCAATTACCAGAAGCAGAGAAAGAAATTTCTTAGATTTCTTCATTTTGTTCCTCCTAATTTATTTTTTTCGGGGTCTGTGCTTACTGTCAAGTATAGCACAGCGCCGTATTAAATTGAAGTCTGAAATAGAGAACACTCAATATTTTACATCCGTATAGAAAACCGCCGCCGGTTTTCGTGCATAATTACCAAGCTGCTCATACCGGTCTGAAGGCAGCAATATTGTATCGGCTTGCGCCGACGATATATTTCCACCTCGTCAGTCGGCTTCGCCGACAGCTTCCCCTCCAAGGGGAAGCCAGCCACTCGCCGTGGCGGGCAATGCGCAACTGGCACTGGCAGGTTGTTTAGCTGCGCCGTCACGGTAACGCACTGGGGCAAAGGATTTTGCCCTTGCCTTCCCCTTGGAGGGGAAGGTGGGTCGGAGCGCAGCGGAGAGCCGGATGAGGTGAAATTAAATTCGGCGTAAGCCGCACAGCTTTCTAAGCATTGTTGCCTGCGGTACTATTTATTTCCGCCCCATCAGTCGGCTTCGTCGACAGCTTCCCCTCCAAGGGGAAGCCGACGATCCCTCAGTCAGCCATGCGGCTGACAGCTCCCTTTACGCAAGGGAGCCAAGGGTGCACCGATTCAGTGCGGCGGTTTACCGGTTTTGCCGGTACTCTCAGGTCGGGACACCGCAATAACCGTATCCGTAGGTGCGGAGGTTCGCCTCTGAAAAAGCCTTTACGCAAGGGAGCCAATGGGTGCTCCGGTTTTATATGCATTTTACAATAGCATGATTTTCGATTTGACAAAACGGGAGTATCGTTATAGCCGTACCAAGGAAATCAAAGATGAAGAAAGGAGCTTTTTAGATGAAAAAGCTTATAAGCTTAACTCTCGCGGCGCTTATGGCGCTCATGCTGTTTGCCGGATGCGGCAGCACCAATGACAGCAATACGGACGGCAATACGGATACCGAGGTGACCGGCACCGTCAGCACCGACGGCTCGACCTCAATGGAAAAGGTCATCATGTCGCTGAGCGAATCGTTCCAGGCCGATCACAAGGGCATCACCGTTGGCTACAACCCCACCGGCTCCGGCTCGGGCATCACCGCGGTAGCGGAGGGGCGCTGCGATATAGGTCTTGCATCGCGCGCACTCAAGGATGACGAAAAGGCGCAGGGTCTGGAGGAGACCGTCCTCGCTCTCGACGGCATCGCCGTCATCGTAAACCCCGAAAATCCCGTCAAGGATCTGAGCATTGAGCAGATCGCAAGGATATACAAAGGTGAGATCACCAACTGGAAGGATGTCGGCGGCAATGATGCGGAGATCGTGCTCATCGGCCGTGAGGCAGGAAGCGGCACCCGCGACGGCTTCGAGAGCATCACCGGCACGGAGGATGCCTGCAAGTACCGTCAGGAGCTGACCAGCACCGGCGATGTCATCACCACCGTTGCGGGCAACCCCAACGCCATCGGCTATGCCTCCCTCGCCTCCGTCAAGGACACCGTCAAGGCGCTGTCCGTAGACGGCGTGGCTCCCAGCGAGGCGACCGTTTCCGACGGCAGCTACGCGGTACAGCGTCCCTTTGTTCTCGTAACGAAGAAGGGTGCCGAGCTCTCTGCGGCAGCTCAGCTGTTCTTCGATTACGCAACGAGCTCCGCGGCAGCGGATGTCATCACCGCGGCAGGCGCGGTCCCCGTGGCGAAGTAAGTCAACGGATCGGGAAGGCGGTCTCGCGAGAGACCGCCGTATTGGAATTTATGAAGAGAAAAAATATTGTCGAAACCATAATACACTTAATATTTCTTCTGCTCGGGCTTGTGACGGTGGCGTGCGTTCTGCTCATAACCGGCTATCTTGTCGTCTCCGGCATACCTGCCATACGCGAGATCGGACTGAGCAATTTCCTGTTCGGGAAGAAGTGGGCATCCACCGCCGCAGCACCGAGCTACGGCATCCTGCCCTTTATCCTCACGAGCGTTTACGGCACCGCGGGAGCCATACTCATCGGTGTTCCGGTGGGCTTCA
>CAVGWF010000036.1:0-2239 GCA_963632825.1 Escherichia coli
CACCGGATTGTGGTTCCGGGTGTCGAGGGTTCGAGTCCCTTTACCCACCCCACAAGTCACAGAGGCCGGACAAAAGCCCGGTCTCTGTGCACAATAGAATAAAAAAGATGGTGGGATGTAGTGTAATGGTAACACCTCAGACTTTGACTCTGATATAGTGGGTTCGAGTCCCGCCATCCCAGCCAACCTGCCCCAGTAGCTCAGTAGGCAGAGCACCTGCCTTTTAAGCAGGGTGTCCGGGGTTCGAATCCCCGCTGGAGCACCAAGAAAAAAAGACGGTCATTTGACCGTCTTTTTTTCCTGCAATATATCCCGAAGTGGGGATTCGAACCCGAAAGGGTCGGAGCGTTTGGGAAACCTGCCGGCGGCAGCGCTCCGACATTACTTCTCCAGCGTGATACCGGCAAAGGCGGCGCATTTGCCGTCGGCACGGCGGGCTCCGAGCAGATAGCCGCCGTCAACGGCCTTCCTGCATATCCTGAGCTCCTCGCCCTCCATGCAAGCGGTGACATACCGCACCTCCATGCTCTTTATCGGCATATTCGCAAGCTCCTCGGCACCGAAGCAGTCGAGAAACGCGCGGACATAGGCGACATTGTTCATGTGGTGCCCGATGTCGATGCTCGATGTGCGCACAATGAATGTGTACACCTCGTTGGCCTCAGCAAACTCGTCGCGGTAGCGACTGAGCTTGCCGTTGAAGGGCAGCTCGCTGCAAAACTCAAAGTCCTCCGGAAATCCGAACTCAGAAAAGCGCACAAAGCCCGCGTGACGGTTCAGAACGACCCACTCGGTCAAGCCCTCGGCGACGAGCTTATCGCCGCAGCGGATGTCGTAGCCGCGGTAGCCGCGCACGGCGTTGGGCTTGCTCCATGCCGCCCATGTGGTAACATCTATTTTATCCATAAGCTGCACCTTGGCGTGGAAGTCGATCCGCGTGTGGGTCGCAACCCAGTAGAGATCCCTTGCGGCGAGCGCGGCGGTACCGTTGCCGATGTCCTCGGCGTGCAGGCTCGCGGCATTCTGGAACATTGTAAACGCCGTTGTCGGCAGCATGAACGGCTCCCTGCCGCACATATCCGGTGTCACGGTCGCCGTGAATGTAAACTTTGGCGTGCTGCTCATAATCATTCCTCCTTCGCTTTTGCAGTGCTATTATATCATCCGCCGCTGACCTTTCAGTTAAGCGTTTGTGAACGGAAAATTAAAAAAATCTAAGTAAGGCACCGTGCATACTCGCCATGCTCACGCCTGCATCCCGGGCAGATGCCCTCGAAAAAGAATGATGCCTGTCAGTAGTTCTCGGCATGAATTTCAAAGTAGCTTTGGGGATGGCTGCATGTCGGGCAGACCTCGGGTGCCTTTTCGCCGACTACTATATGACCGCAGTTGCGGCACTCCCAGACCTTTACCTCGCTCTTTGCAAAAACGGCAGCCGTCTTGACATTGTGCAGCAGGGCGCGGTAACGCTCCTCATGATGCTTTTCAATCGCGGCTACCATACGGAAGCGCTCGGCAAGCTCGGGAAAGCCCTCCTCCTCGGCGGTTTTCGCAAAGCCCTCATACATGTCCGTCCACTCGTAGTTTTCACCGTCGGCAGCGGCGGCGAGGTTCTGTGCCGTATCGCCGATGCCGCACAGCTCCTTGAACCAGAGCTTGGCATGCTCCTTCTCATTTTCCGCCGTCTTCAGAAACATGGCGGCGATCTGCTCGAAGCCCTGCTTTTTCGCAACGGAAGCAAAATAGGTGTACTTATTTCTTGCCTCGGATTCGCCGGCAAAAGCCTCCCAAAGGTTTTTCTCGGTCCTCGTTCCTGCGTACTTGTTTTCCATTATCGTTACCTCTCCGTTAAAATATTGTCAGGAATTATTCCTGATAATATTATATTTACGAAGCCGCATCCTGTCAACGGGCTTATGATGCCGCGGCTGTTCGGGAAAACGGAGCAGAGCCCGGTGCAGCGGCAAGCCGGATATAAAAATTTGGAGCATGACCCGCATGGATCATGCTCCAAATCATATCAATGTTGGCATTGACCTATCTTCCCGGTCCGTCTCCAGACAAGTATTGTCGGCACTGGTGAGCTTAACTTCCGTGTTCGGAATGGGAACGGGTGGACCCTCACCGTTAAAAACACCAACTGTTTGAGGTATTACACCCTCAAAACTGAACAGAAAGAAGTGGGAATACAAGGCATGCCTGCATAACTGTAGGTCAAGCCCTCGGGCTATTAGTACCG
>CAVGWF010000037.1:0-40114 GCA_963632825.1 Escherichia coli
TCGCCGCAATAACCTCCTCGATCTCGCTGCTTGAGGTCATCACCGCTTACAAGGTCGACAAGAATGTCGAGCAGGGCAAGGCTCCCGGACGCAAAAAGTACGCTATCCTTGCCGCCTGCGTCATCTTCGTATTCTGCCTGCCCACCTGCCTTGACGGTCTGGGCGCCGGTACCAACGGCGGTGCCGCACTCGGCACTCCCGCCGAGATCCTCGGCATGAACTGGGGTGAGGCCGGAGATATAACCGCATTTGAGAAGGATACTACTTATTACACTCTCGGTGACGACGGGATTTACACTGCCGTAGATAAAGAGACCACGGCCTTCGATGCATCCCAGACCTACTATCTGAAGACGGCCAAGACCTGGAACGGTGACTGGCTCGACTTCTACGATGTGTTCTCCGAAGGCATCATGATGCCGCTCGGCGCACTGGTAATGTGCGTGCTGATAGGCTATGTGCTGAAGCTCGACTTCATTATTGATGAATGCGAGTCCTCCGGACACAAGTTCTGGGGCCGCCCGTTCTTCACCGCGTGCTATAAGTTCATCACTCCTATCGGTATGATCCTTGTTCTGTACGGTCAGATAACAAGCTTCTTCCTCTGATAACCGAACGGAAATAAACCAAAGCTGTTAAAGCCGCCGCTCAATGAGCGGCGGCTTTTCAATGTGTAAAAAAGCTCGAAGCCTTAGCTCCGAGCTTTTTTGCGCTTTATCATTGTATCCAGAAGGTTGAGTCGTCATCCTTTACCCAATCCTCGACCGGAACGATCGAGAAGTCGCTCTCGCCGGTGCGGATTATGACTCTTTCAATGCCAGCGTTTATGACCTGACGCCGGCACATGGAGCAGCTCGTTGCATTTCTCAAAAGCTCGCCGGTCTGTGCGTCGCGCCCGACAAGGTACAGCGTTGAGCCTATCATATCGCGGCGGGACGCGGAAATTATCGCGTTTGCCTCCGCGTGAACGCTGCGGCACAGCTCGTACCGCTCGCCTGACGGTACCTTCATCTCCACCCGCGCACACCTTCCGGCATCGGTGCAGTTGACTCTGCCGCGCGGTGCGCCGTTGTAGCCGGTAGAAATGATCTCGTCGTTTCTGACAATTATCGCACCGTACATACGCCTCAGGCAGGTCGAGCGCTGCAGCACGGCATCCGCTATATCGAGATAATAATTTTCCTTGCTTTTGCGTTTATCCATATCCAAGTCCTCCAAATTATGCAGCCATTTTACTGTGCCTTGGTCTTTTCGTCAATGGCTTTGCTGTTTTTTATGTGATTTCCGATGATCTCCGACACCTCGGAAATGGTGACGAACGCGCTGACATCCGCCTGACTTATTATCTGCTTGAGCTGGTTTACCTCAACTCGGGTGATAACGCAGTACAAAACGGTTTTTCCGCTTCCGGACACGAGACCCTCGGCGTTTATGAATGTGCAGGTGCGTCCGAGACGCTGGTAAATGGTGTCGGCAAGCTCCTGCGCGTGCTCGGTTATTATCATGGCTGCCTTTGCCTGCTCCATGCCCTCCTGAACGATGTCGATTATTTTGAAGGTTATAAAGTAGGTAAGCAGCGAGAGCATAGCCCTGTCCCAGCCAAAGAGGATTCCGGCTGTGACATATATGAAAATGTTTATCACAAATATTATCTGACCGGTCGATGCACTTACATTTTTGGAAAGCAGCATCGCGGCTATCTCGGTTCCGTCAAGGCAGCCGCCGTGACGCAGCACCGTGCCGACGCCTATGCCGAGCAGGACTCCGCCGAACACCACTGCAAGCAGCTCCGAGCTCGTAACGGTGGGGACAAGCTTGAAAAGCTCGAGAAAGGCGGAAAACGCCGCCATTGCGATAACGGCGCGCGCGAGAAAGCGCTTGCCGAGCGCCTTGTAGCCAACAAAGAAAAACGGAATGTTTATGACGATGACGAGTATGCTCAGCCGGATGCCGGACAGGTAATTTATCATCATGCTGACGCCGGTCACGCCTCCGTCAAGTATCGTGTTCGGAATAAGGAAGCATTCGATCGAAAATGCCGCGCATCCCGCGCCCACGAGCAGCATGATCACAGGGAACAGATGCTCCTTCAAAAAGTATTTCATTCGATCCACCTTCATCAAAAAATTGCGATATAAACAATTATATCGCAATTTTAATGCAATTTAGTAAACTGAGGGTAAATTATTTCAGTCGCCCTCAACCATTCGATAGCCTACGCCGATCTCGGTGAAGATATACTGCGGCTCGGCCGGATTTTTCTCGATCTTGCGGCGGATGTTCGCCATATGAACGCGCAGGGACTGGTTGTTGCCCCTCGTGCCGGGACCCCACAGCTCCTTTATGATATAGTCATATGTCAGAACCTTGCCCGCACACTTGCCGAGCAGAGCCACTATCTTGTACTCGTTCTGCGTCAGCCCCGCATTCTGCCCGTTTATGAGCACCTGATGCTTGTCATAGTCGATCTCAAGCTCGCCGGCCTTGAATTTTCCGGTTGTGGCTATGGTCTCGTTCGCAAGCCCCGTGCGGGTATGACGGATAGCGGTGCGGATGCGCGCGAGCAGCTCGCCTGCACCGAACGGCTTTGTTATATAGTCGTCCGCACCGAGATCGAGCGCCTCGACCTTATCGCGCTCATGCGCTCTGGCGGACACTACGACTATCGGCAGCAGCGTCCATTCACGCACGGATTTTATTATTTGCAGCCCGTCTATATCCGGAAGTCCGAGATCAAGGATTATGAGGTCCGGACAGTGCGAGGTTATCATGGAATATGCCTCGGCGCCCGAGCGGGCGATTATGACATCATAATCATTGGAAGTCAGAATGGTACGCAGAAAGTTCGTGATGCTGCGCTCATCCTCAACGATAAGTATCTTATCCCGTATATTCATTGCTCGTTATCCTCCATCGGAATTATAAATTCAAATATTGCGCCGCCCGAAGGCTTGTTTTTTCCGCTTATGGTGCCGCCGTGGGCGGAGACTATTGCCTGACATGCCGCAAGACCTATGCCGCGGAAGCGGTTGCTGTCAAACGATTTCCCGTCGGCGGGATCTATCTGGCCGCGAAACAGGACCGGAATGATGTCCGGATCGAGTCCCGCACCGTTATCGGAAACGCAGAAATGCATCTGCCCGCCGGAAGAACGGACCTCGATCGAGATCTCGGTCATGCCCTCGGCGTGCTTGACGGCATTGTCAAGCAGATTCGTGAGCACCTGCTCTATGAGCATCGCGTCAACGCTCACGAGCACCGGCTCATCCGGTATCTTCACCGTCAGGCGAACATCGGGATACCGCTTTTTGAAGTTTGAAATGCACTCGCCCACTATTTCCTCGACAAGCTCGGGGCTTTTGTCTATGCTCGTCTGCTCCGTGCCGCTTACTCTTGTTATTGACAGCAGATTTTCCACCATGCGCACGAGCCACTCGGCGTCCTGCTTGGCATCGTCCAGAAGCTCGATGCGGGCATCGTGCGAAAGGCGCTCGTCCTCGTTCATTACCGTGTCTATAGAGCCGATTATAGAGGTCAGCGGCGTCCTCAGATCGTGCGATATCGCCCTGAGGAGATCGGCGCGGAGCTGTGCCTGAGCCGCCTCGTGCCTGAGCTTTTCCTGCTCGCGCGAGCGGGTGGTGAGCGTTGAGATGACCAGTGAAACGGCAAGCATCGTGATGAAGGTTATCGGGTAGCCGTATATGGAGAAGTTGAGCTTCATATACGGGTAAGTGAAGGCATAGTTAACGCCGATAACGCTTATGATCGACGAGATTACACCGTAAGCATATCCGTCCGTGAGCAGAGATACGACGAGTACCGCAAGGATAAACACCATCGGCACAAAGCTGTCGGTTGTCCCCACATGGCTGAGCGATGAGCACAGCACCCATGCGGCACCCAGAACGAGCAGCAGTATCATCCAGTTGCGGACGAGCCTCAATATTTCGTTTTCAATATGCGTTCTTTTTTTCATGAGTAAATTATAGCATAGATTGCGTAAAGACTGTGTTAAGAAATTTATATCCCATTGACAATTAATATGCAATCCTTGTTGACAAAAGCCATGCGATAGCGTATTATGCTTATAGCAAAACCCCATTTGCGTTATAGGAATTGAAAGGAGCGGCGATCATGTACCTTGCAAGCGCAGCGGTTGTGAATACCTGTTGTGGCATCTGCGTCTGTCGATGTCGGCGTCGTCGTATGCCTTGATGGGGTCTGGTACCCGTGTTATGCAGCGGCGATGCTTTCAGGGCATCGTCATTTTTTATGTTTAAGGATGAGAGGTAACGGCAATGAAAATTTATAAATCCGTATCGGAGCTCACCGGGCACACTCCGCTCATGGAGCTGAGAAACATCGAGGATGACAGCAGACTGTGCGCCAGATTGCTTGCAAAGCTTGAGATGTTCAATCCCTCGGGCTCTGCCAAGGACAGAGTGGCAAAGGCGATGCTCGACGACGCCGAGGCAAAGGGACTGCTTACCGCCGGCGGCACCGTTATAGAGCCGACCAGCGGAAATACCGGTATCGGGCTTGCCGCCATAGGTGCTGCGCGCGGCTACCGCGTTATTATCGTCATGCCTGACAGCATGAGCGTGGAAAGGCGGCTGCTTATGACGGCCTATGGTGCCGAGCTTGTGCTCACCGACGGCAAAAAGGGTATGGCAGGTACAATTGAAAAGGCTGAGGAGCTGAAAAACAGCATCCCCGGCGCGATCATACTCGGGCAGTTTTCCAATCCGGCAAATCCCGCTGCGCACAGAGTCACCACGGGTCCCGAGATATGGAACGACACCGACGGTAAGGTGGATATATTCGTTGCAGGAGTCGGTACCGGCGGAACGCTCTCCGGCGTTGGGCAGTATCTCAAAAGCCGCAAAAGGAGCGTTAGGATAGTCGCCGTTGAGCCCGAGACCTCGCCGCTTCTGAGCAAGGGCTATGCCGGTGCGCACGGACTTCAGGGCATTGGCGCAAATTTCATCCCCGAAACGCTCGACCGTGAGATATACGACGAGGTGATAACGGTTTCAGACGAGCAGGCATATGCAGCCGGACGCACCCTCGCCGCACGCGAGGGCATACTTGCGGGCATAACCTCGGGAGCTGCGCTGTATGCTGCCGCAGAGCTCGCAAAGCGGCCTGAAAACGCGGGCAAATGCATAGTCGCGCTCATGCCCGATACCGGCGAGAGATATCTCTCAAGTCCTATGTTTAAGGAGAGCGGCAAGTGATGTTTGATGATCTGCTTGAAACGGTTAATGCGTATCTTCTGCGCGATCCCGCAGCAAAAAATCCGTTCGAGGTGCTGCTTCTGTATCCCGGCGTGAAGGCCGTGTGCTACCACCGGCGTGCGCATTGGTGCTATGAGCACAATTTTATGTTCCTTGCGCGTGTGATCTCTCAGATGAGCAGGCACCGCACCGGAATCGAGATCCATCCCGGTGCAAAAATAGGCAGGCGCCTTGTCATAGACCACGGTATGGGCATCGTTATTGGCGAAACCGCCGAGATCGGCGACGATTGCCTGATCTACCACGGTGTCACACTCGGCGGCACCGGCAAGGACAGCGGCAAGCGCCATCCTACGATAGGCAACAATGTTCTCATCGGCACCGGCGCGAAGGTGCTCGGACCGTTTAAGGTCGGCGATAACAGCCGCATAGCGGCAAACTCGGTCGTTTTGAGCGAGATACCGCCGGACAGCACCGCCGTCGGCATACCCGCACGCGTTGTAAAGCGTAAGGGAGTGAAGGTCGATTATGCAAGCGAGGTCGATCAGGTCAGCATCTCAGACCCCGTTGCCGAGGAGCTCGCCGCAATAAGAAGGGCTCTATGCGAGATGAACACAAGGCTTCAGAATATGGAGAAATGATAAATATCGGGTGCAGCGCTCCGTAACGGTTCGGCTGCCCCGATATTTTTTCGCTTCAAAACGAAAGCTAAACGCAGAGCAGAAGCTCCTGCTCCGTACCGGTGCTGCTCAAAGCTTCACGGTTTTGTCTGCACTTTCCGGTCGAGACACCGCAATGCCCGTATCCGCAGGTGCAGAGAGACGCCTCTGAAAAAACGCATCTGAAAAAACGAAAACCGCGCGCCGTTGTTAGCGGACACGCGGTTTTCGGGAGATTGTTGTGTTACCGGGATGGAGAGCCCCGATAACGAGAGAGAAAGAATGGATGAAATATGTCTAAAAGGTGTTGCCCTTTTTTCAAGCATCGTTATTTTATGGTCAAAGTATAATATGATTTTCCGTATTACGCAAGCGAATATTTTTCATACACGATATGAATTTTTGGAATATCTCTTGTGCTTGATTTATACTGTCCTGCAGCATATAATATGCTGCATTAGAATTGATTATTGGCTCGTCATTCATTTTCGGAATCGGAGGTGTGTCATGGCTATCCATAAGTATCAAGCCTTTTTAAAGGTTGCCGAGATGGGCAGCATCACGAAGGCTGCCGAGGCGATGGGCTACACGCAGTCGGCGGTCAGCCGTATGGTCGCGGACCTTGAGGATGAGTGGAATCTCAACCTGCTGCGCCGGAGCAGGGGCGGACTTGCGCTGTCATCCGACGGGCTCATGCTGCTGCCGTATATAAAGGATCTGTGCAGCCACTACGAGGCACTTCAGGAACAGGCAAACTCGCTCAAGGGCCTTGAGACCGGCTTTATCCGCATCGGCTCATGCTCAAGCTTTTCAACGCAGTGCCTGCCCTCGATCCTGAAAAACTTCGAGCAGCGCTATCCGCGCATAGTGTTCCAGCTTCAGAATATGGAGTACAGCGAGACGGAGGAGGCGCTGTGCGCAGGTGAGATCGACTGCGGCTTTATAAGCGCGCCGTATTCGCCGGAGCTTGATGTAACGGTGCTCATGCGCGACCGTATGCTTGCGGTGCTGCCGCCGGATCATCCGCTTGCCGACGCGCCGTGCTATCCGCTTCAGGAGCTCAGCAAGGAGCGCATTATAAAGCTCACGGATGAGGCGAACAACGAGGTCTCGAAGGTGTTTGAGCAGCTCAACTCCACTTTGCCCGGACCGATCAACGCCTACTGCGATGTTAATGATGACTACTCCATTATGGCAATGGTCGAAAGCGGACTGGGTGTCTCGGTACTGTCGGAGCTCGTTACCGGAAGAATGCCGTTTGACATTCGGCTCAAGGAGCTCGACCCGCCGCAGTACCGCGATGTAGCAATAGCCGTGAAAAAGGGACGCCGTCCCTCTCCGGCCACGGAAAAATTCATACAGATAGTGCTTGAATATTTTAATTTGCAGTAAAAAACCAGCTTCCGCACCTGCGTCTGCCCGACAAGCTATAATGAGCTTTACGGCTGTGGACGGAGGTGCGGAATGCATATTCAGATATGCAGAAAAGAAATGTAGGGGCAGCTCATCCTGCGGATGGCTGCCCCTACATTTTAAACTGCAAAAAATCTATGCCGGTGAGGAAGAATACCGCGCAGCCTTATCCGCTGCCCGTCACGATATGGGGTGCTGCTCGGCAAACGCCTGACTTTCCTTCATATAAGGCAGCATGTGGTCACGCACGAGCTCCGGCCAGATGAGAAAATAGCTGCTGAACGGGTTTATAACGGCGTGGCGGTCGTTATCGACGAGCATCTGAAAATAATCCATGGGCTTCAGACACACACAGTCGCAATTGCCCTCAAGCTTTCCGAGCTCATCGGGACCGGTGAAGATGGGGATAAACACTCTGCCGCTGACCGTGAGCGTTATGAAGCGAAGGCTGCGGCTGTCGCCGCTGCCCTTCTGCACCGCAAAAAACATCGGAGTTTTTGCAAGCTGCTCGAGCAGCATCGTGAGCGACTTCTGATCCTTGCCCTGCGAGTCGCTGTATGTTTTTATAAGCTTTTTGATGCCCATGCGGGATATTTCGTCTATCTGGGGCTGGCTGAGTTCGCTTTTTGACATATGTTTATACCTCAAAAGATGTTTTTTTCAATATAGCACACTTCGCGGGAAATGTCCATTGCGTAAAATTTTGCGGATGTAAAGTGCTTTCATTGACAAATCCGCCCATTTTGCTACTATCAATTATGCAGCCGCACGCGCAGAGACCTCGACTGCGTGTGCGAGCGCAAGCTTATGCAAGGAGGATCCTCATGGATATAAACATTAAAGTCAGAAATAAGATCGCCGCTGCCGAGGAAAAGACAGTGATCTGCGGCAACAGCGACTATGTTATCCGCTTTGATCTCGATGACGAGTGGGCGGAATATGAAACTAAAACCATGCGCGTTGATCTTTTGAACGGAACGCATGAGGAGGTCGTATTCGACGGCGACAGCTGCCCGCTGCCCGCGATACGCGGCCGCACGAGAGTAGCCATCGGCATTTATGCCGGAAATATCCGCACCACGACGCCAGCGGTGCTGTGCTGCGAAAAATGCATAACAGACTCGAACGGCGTGACGGCGGCTCCCGCCGAGGATGTCTATTCCCAGCTTATGCAGCGCCTCAACGATTTCGACGGCTATTGGCTGCCGGAGGTGTCCGAGGCCGGTGAGCTGAGCTGGAAAAGAGAGAGCGGCGTACAGGTGCCCGATACCGTCAGCATAAAGGGCGCCAAGGGCGACAAGGGTGATGCCGGAAGCACGGGAGCCAAGGGTGATAAGGGCGATGCCGGTGCGGCTGCCACAGTCACGGTGGGCACCGTCACGACCGGCGCTGCGGGCACGGCAGCATCGGTCACAAATTCGGGGACGGAAAATGCCGCCGTACTTAATTTTGTAATCCCGCGCGGAGCGAAGGGCGATGCCGGCTCCGCCGCCGACTATGTTGTGCAGAAGGGTACGACCGGCAAGTGGAGCTGGGAAAAATGGAACAGCGGCAAAAAGGTGTGCTGGGCAACATTTGATACCGATGCCCTCGTTACCGACACCGCGTGGGGTCAGATGTACTACGGCACATGGATGAACCTCGAAGCCAACAAGACCGCCCGCCGCTATCCTTTCGATTTTGCTGATGCACCGGCCGTTATCGTATCTCCGGTGCCCAACAGCGCGAACGACTACTTTCTCATCACCGATTCGGTCAACAACCTCGGTACCAGTAAGACACACGCTCCGGCATACGCCATAGCGCGCCCCACCGTCGGAACCATTACAACGCCGCAAATATCGTATTTCGTAGTCGGCAAATGATCATTTCAGCTCTCCTCCGGCAGCCAGAACGGCTGCCCGCGCAAGCTCCAGCGTGGGATCGGTGTAAGGAAAGGAGAGCGAGTATGCTTCAAATGCGCACGGCAGCTCCGTGCAGCCGAGAATGAGCGTCTGTGCGCCGCCGGCAAGCAGCTCCGCGCAGGCGCTGACAAAGGCCGAGGTGTCGTGGGCTGCGTCTCCGGCCTTCACTCCGTTATATATGATGTCCATAACCGCCGCCTGCCCCTCGGCTGACGGGGTCATGAGCCTGGTGCCGCTGCCGGAGAAGCACCGCTCATATATCCCGCTTTGTATCGTACCGTCGGTCGCCAGAAGTCCGGCGCGCGTAATTCCGCTCTGCGTGAGTGTCTGCGCCGTTATGCGTATCATGTGCAGCACGGGAATGCTCACCGCCGCGCAGACCTCGTCGTAAAAGCCGTGCGCGGTATTGCAGGGCATGATTATGAGCCCCGCTCCGGCCGCTTCGAGCGTGCGCGCAGAGCTTTGCATCTGCGGCACCGGACTTTCACCGCCGCGTATAAGCGCCGCGGTGCGGTCGGGGATAGAGGTGTTGCTGTCAATGATGATGTGCAGATGGTCCTGATCGCAGGATGCTTTCGTTACGCTTATTATCTTGCGGAAAAGGTCTGCCGTTGCGGCGGGACCCATACCGCCGAGAATGCCGACGATTTTTTTTTTCATAAAAACACACCTCGATAATGAAATAAAAAAGCCAAAACCCCGAAATCTGACGGCTTCGGGGTTTGCGGAGCTGCCGGCCTCATCCTTACCAAGAGGTTAAGAATGCAGGCTTTTCAACGGAAAATTGAAGTCACATAGTCTATGTGCTGTGCCAGATATAACTGTCAAGCTTATCCGCTATGCGGCTATACACCTCGCGTGTGATGCCTGCGGAGGCGTGCCCGACAATAACCTGAGTGTCCTGTTCATAAAGCCCGGCGTCAAAGCAGAGCATAACGGACCCATGCCGGAGCTGATGCGGTGTGATGCACAGAACATATTTGCTTTTACCATTCTATCAGATAACCGACCTCTTTTCAATATGCCTCGGTGCCGGCGAGGCCGCTTTAAGCTCGTCAAGGGTTTTGATGTCGGTAAAGTATTTCATGTGAGATTCTTTTCTGTGCGCATACGGTAGCCAGTATGTAAAATTTTCAAGGGAATCAACTTTCCCTTAAAAATTTGTATATGGCGTCCTTTGTAATATCTGATAAGGTCAAGCCCTCCGGTAACTCTAAAACAAAACCTGGCGCTTATTAACGCCAGGCCTCGTAAGGTTATTGATTTTCATTCTGTTCAGGAGCTGTGGAACCTTGAACTCGCATATTGCCGCACTTGGCTTGACGGTCCACTCATCATATGATGCAGCTTTTGTCCGGTGCGAAAACGACTACGCGGCGTTTATCGACCGGCAGGAGGTCATATTCATTGCTGTCAAGGCGAACTATTTCGTCCTCATTCCAAAGCGAGAGGAAGTCTTCCACCGGCGCGACATTTTCAAGCCCGATGCCTTTTCCGGAGTAGTGCATCGGCACTATTGTTTTTGCCCCCAGTGCTATCGCAACCTCGCGCGCCTGCATTGCGCAGATAGTGTAGAAGCCGCCGACGGGTATCATGAGCACATCGAGCTTTCCGAGCTGAGATACCGTGTCCGGTGTGAGCGTGTGACCGAGATCACCCAGATGCGCTATCCGCATGGAGCCGGTATCAATAACGGTGCACAGGTTATCACCGCGCATTTTGCCGAGCTGCCCGTCGTGGAAGGTCTTTATCTGCGTGACGGCAAAGCGCAGCTCCGTACCGGACAGCTCAACGCATTCGGCGCAGCTGTGGTCGGAGTGACCGTGGCTGCATATAACGGCATCGGCGTGCAGCCGGGGCAGCCTCAGACCGCGCACGCTGCCGGGAGCATAAGGGTCAAACACCACACTGCCGAGCGGGGTCTCAAGCTCAAAGCAGGCGTGGCAATGCCATATAAGCTTCATCTCTCAGCCCTCAAAGAAGCTCTGAAATGCTGATTTTACGGCCGCACGGACATCATCACCCAAAATGACATACATGACATAGTTGCCCTGCTGCCATACCTCGGCGTTGTCAAGCTTGGGCTTTTCGTCGGGCATATAGCCGTCCATCCATGCGTCCTGACGGTACTCTATGTAATCGTTGAGCGCGGTCACTATTTTGTCGGCATTTTTCTTGTCGGTAGCCTTGAATATGCCGTACTCGTCGATATTCGTGCCGACGGTGGAGATAATGGTGTTGCGGATCTCGTAATAAGAGGGGTCTATCTGAATGATATCGGTAACATAGTCCTCGGGGATCTGGGACATGTTGTCCATACTGACCTGAGATGCCGCGAAAACGGCATCGGCGACATCCTGCATGTCGGGATCGGTTGCGCCCTTGCTGACGCTGCATCCGCACAGCAGACAGGTCATAAGCACAAAAGCGGTTACGGATGTAAAAATTCTTTTCATCTAAAGCACCTCATATCAAAGATAAGCATGCGTCCTGAGATAACTGAGGACGCGCTCAAAGCCTGTGGTGTTCAGGTGGATGCCGTCGCCGTTGCCGTACTCGTGCACGAGCTTTCCGTCGCTGCCCTTGAGGACGGATGCCGAATCGGTGTATTTTGCGCCGGTCTGCTCGGCAACCGAGAGTATCCAGCCGTTTGCACGGGTTATGACCTCGTTGTTTATGCCGTTGTCCTTTGCCTCATAGGATGCCTCGACGGGGTAGATGGAGTTGCAGATTATTTTTGTGTCGGGGCTGACGGACTTTATGCGTTCGACAAGAGCCGTGTACTGGGACTTGAACGACTCCTCATCCATCATGGAAACGCCGTTTACACCGATGGTGAGCACGACATACTCGGGCTTTGCGCGCCCTACGGCGTCGGTTATGGGTATCTCCTCGCCGGTGGGCGGGTAGAGTATTGTTGCGACCGACTGGTTAAACAACGCAAGAGTGCCGCTCGTGGGAGTCCATATCTGCGACGCGGGCAGGACATCGTAAGCCTTGAGACCGTAGGTCGTGCTGTCGCCTATGAACACCAGGCGCGAAATGTAATCCTCGCCGGCGTCCGCGGTCTCACCGAGCTGGGTCGAGCTGCCGGAGGACTCTGCCGGTGCGGCAGTCTCCTCGGTGCTCTGCGGCGCCTGAGTATTCACGGAGGGAGGGTCGTAGCTCGGCTCGGGAGTTGTATCCGGATCATCCTCGCCGCCGCAGGCGCACAGAAGGCACATGACAGCTGTGAGCATCAGCATAACAAGTAAATTTTTAAGCTTTTTATTCATTTGTATCACCTCAAAATCGGAAAGATTATAACATACAAAATACTGCACTTCAAGGCACAAACTGTCAAAATAATGACTGAACTGTTAAAATCGCCTGCCCGATGGACATCAGGCAGGCGACTGCTTTCAGACTTTTGCTTCCTCATCCCGCTTTGCCGCTTCCTCCTCCTCGAGGACGCGGTAAGCGACCTTGCCGACGAGAGTTTTAGGCAGCTCTCGGCGGAACTCTATGTCATAGGGCATCGCGTACTTTGCGATGTTTTTCCGGCAGTAGGCGAGGAGGGTCTCCTTGCTCTCGGGGCTCTCGGGAACGCCGGGCTTGAGCATTACGAACGCCTTTACCTTGTGCATCTTGTACGGATCGGGAACGCCGATGACGCAGCTCATGTGCACATACTCGTGAGCATCGAGGATGTTTTCGAGCTGACCGGGGTATACATTGTAGCCGGAGGTGATTATCATTCTTTTGGAACGGCCCTTGAAGTAGATGAAGCCCTCATCGTCCATCATGCCGAGGTCGCCGGTGTACATCCATGTAAGCCCGTCGCCGTGCCTGTGCAGGGTCTGAGCAGTCTCCTCGGGGTGGTTTATGTACTCCATCATAACGGTGGGACCCGCTATAAGAAGCTCGCCCTCCTCACCGTAGGGCAGCTCCCTGTCCGTGCCGGGCTCGACTACTTTATAATAGGTGTCGGGGAACGGCAGACCGATGCTGCCCTCCTTTGCCATATGCGGCGGCGTGAGGCAGCTCGCGGTAACACATTCGGTCAGACCGAATCCCTCGCGTATCTGTATCTTTGCGTTGTGGTCGTACAGAAAGCGGTCAAACTTCTTTTTGAGCTCGACGGAAAGACTGTCGCCGCCGGAAAAAACGCCCTTGAGCGAGCAGAGGTCGGCCTTATCCATGCTCGGCAGTCTGAGCAGCGCCTCGTAAAGCGTGGGAACGCCGGCAATAAAGTTGCAGTGGTATTTAGTTATCTGCTTTGCGTATGTCTCGGCGGTAAAGCGAGGGATGAGGATGCATCTGCCGCCCTGCGAGAGCATAGTGTGGATGCATACGCCAAGACCGAAGCCGTGGAACAGCGGCATCGCAGCGAGCATCTTGTCGCCGACGCGGAACATCGGGTTTGCCGCGATGACCTGCTGACCGAGGGCGTTGAAATTTCGGTTTGAAAGCAGAATGCCCTTGGTGGTGCCGGTTGTGCCGCCGGAATAGAGGATAACGGCGGGGTCGGAGCCGGTGCGCTTTACCTTGTAGTTATAGAAGCAGTGCCTGCCCATGTGCAGGAACTCCTTCCAGCGGATGACGGGCGCATCCTCCGGGATCTTTTTTATCTTCCTGCCCTCGGTGAGCATATAGCCCGCCTTGACGGGCTTTGACAGCTCGTCCTTGATGCTGGCGATAACTATGTTGACTACCTTGGTGTTGTGACGGATGCTTTCAAACTTGTTGTAGAACTGGTCAAGCGTTATTGCCGTTACCGATTCCGACTCGTTGAGATAAAACTCTATCTCCTTTTCCGCAGACAGCGGATGGATCATGTTGCAGATGCCGCCGATGAGGTTAACGGCGTAGAACATCTGTATCGCCTGCGGACAGTTTGGCATTGCAATGGTGACCTTGTCGCCCTCGCGCACGCCGATGGTGCGCAGCGCCTTTGCGCACGCCTCTATCTCCTTTATAAGCGCCTTATAGGTAGTGGAGCGCCCCATGAAATCGAACGCGACATTGTTCGGGTATTTTTCCGCAACGGCTTCCACTGCCTCAAACATGGAGCCTTCAAAATAATCGAGCGTAAAGGGGACCTCGCCCAAGTGCGCCCTCCACGGCGCCTTGGCGGTTATATTCTCCATTTGTATCATTCCTTTTAAAAATTAAAATAATATGAGGACATAATATATCATCGCTCGAATTTTGTCAAATCCTGAACAAAAAGTATAAAAGCCGGAGCAAAAGCTCCGGCTTATTAACCGTTCATCATCTTAATTTAACGCAGTAGTAGGAGAGAAGATATGTCTTTTCGCACTTGTAGGCGTTCCATACATGGTCGGCAAGCTCCTCTGGCTCACCGGCCTTGCGCTGGAATGCGCGTATCTCCTCAATGACCTCCTGCATGTCATTTTCACACGCTTCTTCAAGATCGTAGAACCTGTCGCAATTGAAGTAAGCATATACCATGAGACTGCGGTATTTACCCTCCGGCTGGGCCTTGAATTCCTCGCGGATCTCCTCAACGAGTCTGTCCAGCCGCGCCATGTGAGAATACTTTATCGCCTCAATCTCCGCGGCGGCAAGAGCCTTCTTATACTGCCGGCGGCTGAGGTCGCCCGCCTGGAGCAGCACCTCCTTGGCGATGTCGGTGTAGGTCGCCTCCTCGTCTATTATCCGCTGAGCGCCTTCTTCAAAAATGCCGTAATCCCAGCGCGAGGTGTCGACATCGAGGAGCTCGTCTATATCGCTGTGATAGCTTCCGGCGGCCTCCATTATCTGCTCCGGAGTCATGCTCTGCGCGTAGAAGTATGATTTGAGCAGGTCGTACTGAGCCCAGACGAAGCAGCCGAGCACGGCGGCCAGAATGAGCATGAAATATACGAATACCTCGGCAATGACCTTGCCGGTGGTTTTTCTGAGCTTGTTGCGGGGGTTTTCCTGCGTGCTTTTGAGCGAATCCGTCTGCGGGAGCTTTCCGGTGTTGAGATACTCGGCATAAGCGTCACAGACCTCATCGGGCTTTCCGAACATGACCATGCGCCCCTTGTCGAGCCACAGAACCTTATTGCACTGGTTCCTTACCGTTTGCAGCGAATGCGAAACCATGAGCGCCGTGGTGTCACCCGAGTCGATGATGCTCTGCATTTTCTGCTGGCTGCGCTTGCGGAAATCGCCGTCGCCGACGGCGAATATCTCGTCGAGAATGATTATGTCGGGCTCGACCATGCTCGCTATGGCGAATGCGATACGGCTCTTCATGCCGCTTGAGAGCGTCCTGAACGGACTGTTCTGGAACTCGCGCATATCGGCAAAGTCGATAATTTCGTCATATTTTGAGTCGATAAATTCCTTTGAATAGCCCATGAATGCGCCGCGGAGATAGACATTCTCGCGCACCGTCATCTCACGGTCAAAGCCGGTGCCGAGCTCAAGCAGAGCGCATATGCGCCCCTTTTTCTCTATTGTGCCCGAGGCGGGCGTGAGCGTTCCGCTGATTGCCTTCATCATTGTCGATTTGCCTGCGCCGTTTTTGCCGACAACGCCGAGCATATCGCCCTTTTCAAGTGAGAAGGATACATTTTTCAGAGCCCAGAACTCATTTGAGCGCGGGCTTTTTCCGAGTATGCGCTTTACGATGTCCGAGGTCGAGCGCGAATCCTGCTTGCGGTAGCGCACCGAAACATCGTCAAGCACGAGAACCTTATTCTCATCCATATCGCCGCCTCCTTACACATACAGCGCGATCTTGTCGCGCGCGATGCGGTAGGTGAACCAGCCTATAAATGCGCAGAACGCCGCCATTGCAAAGAGAATGAGATGCGTGGATGCGGAGGGCACCGTCGAATGGATTATAAGCTGACGGAAGTAGTCAACGCACATATACAGCGGGTTGCAGTTCAAAAGCCTGCGCATTATGCCGGGCAGAATGGAAACATCGTAAAATATCGCGGAGGCGTACATTATGATCCTTGTTATAACGGGCCAGAGGTAGTTTACATCGCGGAAGAATATGTACACCGTGCTTAAAAACATACCGATGCCGAAGTTTATGAAATAAAGGCATACCATGGGGTAAATAAGATACAGGAACCGCCAGTGAAATTCAATGCCGTCCACCGCGACGAAAATGAAAAATACCAGCAGTGAAACAAAAAAGTCTATCGCCTGAGCGACGCTCTGCGATATAAGGAAATAGTGCTTGGGAACGGGAACCTTGCTGAATATCGGCGCATTGTCGTACAAAACCTTCATCGAGCCGCGGGTTGCGGAGGAGAAGTAGTTGAAAAGCAGCAGACCGCAGAACAGGTATATCGTGTAATGCGGCATATTGCGCCCGAAAAATGTGCCGAAAACCACATCCATGGTCAGCAGCAGAAGCAGCGGTGAAAGGGCGCTCCACAGTATTCCGAAGGTGGTGCGCTTATACTTTTTTATGAAATCCCGCCTTATAAGCTCAGCAAGAAGAAAGCCCTTATTGGTCGTCTTATCCGAAGCCATAGGTTGAAAGTTCTCCTTAAAAAAAGACCGTGTACAATGACACGATTGAATACGATCATGTCATTATAACACAGTCCTATGCATAATTCCATATTAATTTTTTGACGCGAAGCCGAGGTAGTCCTCGGGGGAATTGAAGTCGCGGGTGAAGCTGTCAAGCACAATGTAGTCCGGACCTATAGCCCTGCCCATGAGAGGCAGACCCGTATACAGGTGATAAACCTGCCAGCCCTTACATTCGGATATCTCGCCCTCGATATAACGCTTGCGTACCTCAAGATAAAGGCTTTCAAACAGCGCTCCGTCTTTTATAAGCACCGCACATATGCTGTCCCGGCTTCCGAAAAAAAGCACGGGAGAAATGCCGCGGCGGGATACTATCGTTTCCATCGCCTGCTCGGAGTAGAGAACATCGCCGTAGAGAAAGCACATATCGCTTTCTATGAGCTCGGCGGTGAAGCGATCTATCTCCAGCACATTGTTTTTCGGCTCATAGCGCTCGGCACCGTCCACCGAAAGTGCGGAATCGTGCGAGGTGATTATGACCCCGGCCGAGCCGTCGTACCTGTGAACGAGACGAACTGTGCGCTCAAGCAGAGTTTCACCCTCAATGCGTATGCAGTGCTTGGAGTGCCCCATGAAATTGTTCCACCGGCTGCCCTTGCCGTCGGCCATTATGACATACTTCATTTGATTATCCCATGCTCGCGGTAAAATTCGCCGAGTCTGCCGTAGCGCTGGGGACCCCAGAGCTGAATGATATTAACGCCCGAGGAGGTGTTTGCCTCGATGACGGTGAAGCCGTCATCGGTGGGGAGTATGTCCCACGCGATTATGTCGAGGTAGGGGAAATTGCGGCTTGCATCCAGCACTCCGGCCTTTATCTCCTCCCAGCCGGGGATGGTGACGCCCTCTATGGGCGCGCCGGTGTCGGGATGAGCTTCGTAAACGGTGAGGTTATGCAGCGTACGCGCATGGCTCATTCTGCCCGAGGCAATATCGACATTGGCAACAAGCCCACCGCGGCTTCCGTTGTCAACGGCACCCGTCCACGCGGCACCTATGCGCTGAACGGCAAAGCACAGCTCAAATTCCTTCGTCTCGGCCGAGCGCAGGACTATCATGCGCAGAGTGTTCGCAGAGCTTGCGTATATCCTGTTTAGATACTCCGCCTGATGCGCATAGGCGCAGATGAGCCACTCGTTATCGTGCTCAAGCCGTGCCTTGAGCTCAGAGTCCGTGTGCGGCTCGTCGTTTAAGATGATGCCGTGACCGTTATATTTTACGATATAAACGCCCTTGCCCTTACCCGCCCGCACTGGCTTTACGACGAAGGCGCCGGTCTCGTGCAGAAGCGATATCAGATCGTCATAACCGTTTATGACTCTGCCGTTCATTCCGGCAAGGCGCTTATCCTTTTTGACGCAGTATATCTCCGGCGTTTTGCAGTAGCGCTCCACTATCTGCGCGAAAACAACCTTGTTGTTGAGCATTTCGCTGTACGGGTCGTTTATGCGCCGCGAGCGGTACCAGTCAAACTCGGAAAGATACTGCCTTTTGTCGTTGTGCTTGAAGTCGTACATGGCGGCCTGATCGACCATGTAGCCGCCGAAAATGCAGTAATAAAGCCTCGTGTGGAGCGGGAGCTTAAAGTGATTGGGCGCAAACAGTATCCTCACTATCCACAGCACCATCAATTTGATTTTGGCGAGCAATATGCTCAGAAATCGCATCATGTTTATCTCTCTCCATGCAGTCGATTATAAGTCCGGCAATCTTGTCGGTGGCTCTGCCGTTCTGATCTGGCAGATACTTGCGGCAGAAGCGCCGGTAGTTATCCATGTCGTATTCGCCGCTGTCTATGGCGTCGGCAAGCTTTTCCGGATCGCGGAATATGCAGTCGGGAAATTCGTCAAAGAGCTTTACATTGAGCCCGTTGTGATCAAGATAATCCTCATAGTCGAACAGGTAAAAATATACCGGCTTGCCGAGCAGCGCCGCCTCTATCGTTATCGCGGAATAGTCGGTTATAACGCAGTCGCACACCGACAGTATCATCGAGGTGGGTATGCCCGGACAGGTTAGCGCGGGCGCAAGGTTATCGACGATGAGAAGCTGATTGGGGTGGCGCTTTATGATGAGCACCTGACTTTCGTCGAAGTGGAACGCGTCCACAAGCTCCTTGGGATCGAGCGCCTGACCCTTGCGGAAGGTAGGCGCGTAAAGCACGATTTTCTTTTTGCGCAGGGTGGGATAAATGCCGTAAAATTTGCGCTCGGCATCCTCAACGCCCTCACGCAGCTTATCCATGCGCGGCAGGCCGACATTATAGAGAATGTCGGGCTCGATATCGAACGAGGCGCAGTAAAACGGATTGAACGCCCTGCCGCCGGCTATCACGACATCGTAGTTGCGGTGCATCCGCATCTGGCGGGCTATAACGTCGCTTCTGCCGAATTTTTTGCCGAGCGACTGGTAGCCGGATTTTTTTATCTTGCCCATTGCGTGCCACATCTGGATAACGGTGAGCTGCTTTTTGTGATGCAGCACCGAAACCGCAGGCCAGTAGGAGTCGAGCACGCATACGCGCGCCGTTGCGAGATGGTACATACTGCGCAGGGTCGCTGTCGAATAAGAGAGCAGATTGCCGATGCCCCTGTCTATGCGCTTTGTTATCATGACTATCCTGACATCGGGCCTGAGCTCCTCAAGCCGGCGGGCGAGGAAATCAAAATCCTCCGTGACGGTGTTCGACTGGCGGCTGAGGAATATGACCTTGTTGCGGTCGGTGGGGAAGAGCTTCAGGAAAAAGTAAATGAAGTTCATGACCCAGCGAAGCAGAGTTATGGCTATTTTCATAATGCCCCTCCGGTGTATGTATCGGCACAAATCGTCTGAAAATTCAAAATCAGCCTATTATACGATTAATGCACCGTTTTGTCACCCTATAAATATTAACATTAACAGAGCCTTCTGCCTTGACGCTTGAGCTCAAGCTTATGCATGAAATAGGCGTGAACATTCCCGTTATATGTCGGATATCGGTGCAGATCCTGATGCGTGTTTATCTCCAGTATCTTAAAGCCGGTGTCCGTTATGACTACATCGAAGCCAAGATATTCCAGCGGACTTATATACCGGCATATCTCCGCGACGGTGCTCACGACCTCGTCCCAGTGCGGCAGAGTGCCCTCTATGGCGGTGCCGGTGTCGGGATGCACGGGGCAGGGGGTTATGATGTGCTCCCTTATGACCTCTGCATCGTGGAAAAAGCCGGTTTTCTCGTCGACATAGGCAAAAACGCCGCCGGAGCCTATATTGTCCGTAAAGCCCGTGCTTTTTGTGCCGATGCGGAAGTATGCGTTTTCGATAACGGGATCAAAGCCCGTGCGGTTTATGACCATGATGCGCACCGTGCATGCGACCTCGCTGTAGATTCTGCGCAGGTCGCGGTGCATGACGATGTACTCTGAAACATTATAGTAATCATCGAGTCCCGAGAGGAAGGCAAGCATTGCCGCCTTGTCCATCGCTTTGCCGTTTACCATATAGCGCTCTCCGTCATATTGCAGCTTGTAAAAGCCGATGCCGTGCGAGCCGACGGTGGGCTTCATCGCAAGAAGCCTTCTGTCGCGCAGGAGCGCCAGCAGCCCGTCAAGGCTGCGGGCGTATTTCTCCGGACAGTCGGGCATTTTCAGAAGCTGCTGCCTGCCCCCGCGCGGCACGATGTGGTAGTAATACTCCGGCAGATACCGGCGGTATTTATCAAGACAGTACCTGAGCGTTACCTTATCCCACAGCAGCTTGCGGTAGTCGTTGTTGAGAGGCCTGAGCCATTTGTAGTCGCGGTCGGAGAGAAAGCTGCGGAAGTTTTCCTCCGTAAGACCGTACTGCTTTATGCGGTAGGATAAAAACCCGCGCTTGTGCGCCCATTTTTTCTCGGCGCGCGTAGTGAATTTATCGTGATTATCCTCGCGCAGAGCCTTCTTCCAGCCGCGGTACATATAATCCATGAAGCCGTGCCTCCTGGCTCTGAGGCTCCACATATACCGGTCGATGATCATAAGAGCCCGTTTGAATCCGGCAAGCCTCGGCTTTGCGCGGCGCTTTGAGAGGATAAACTCCGCCGTTTTATCGTTAAAATGCTCGAGATATGTAAGGTCGGCGCCGGTATCGACACGGTGAATCTTGAATCCGCTGCCGGTAAGGTACAGAGCAAAATTCAGGTACTCAAGCTCCGGAAACTCGGCTGCGATGCCGCGAAGCTGCGCCGCAATGCCGTCAAAGCCCGCGATAACGCCGCCGTCGTATTCTCCGTGCTCGGAAACGGTGCTTATCTCACGATTCATGGTGTACCAGTTCTGCGGCACGCCCTCCTCCGGCTGCGTGAGCACCGAAAACAGAAGCTCCGGCCCGTCTCCGCCGTTTAAAAACGCTATATGCACCGTGGGGGCAAAGGCCGGGACCATGTGTTCGGCGATGAGCGTTCCGTCGGGCGCGTTCAGGAGCCTTTCCCGCACCGCCTCCGGCGCTTCCGGCTTGCCGTCTACCATGTATTCGCCGTTCTGAAATGCATAGACATGTTCCCTTGCCCTGACGGAGCTTGAGGCGCTGCGCACGAGCACCGCGCCCTTATCGCGGATAAGCTGCATAACTGCGTCGATGCTCTGCCCGGACGAGCCGTCAAGCGGGAGCACGAAGCGCTCGCCGTCGCGCGTGAGCAGACTGTAATAAAGCTCAGGCAGAAGCTCAAGGTGCCTGTCGAGCGCATAGCGCACTGACAGCATATCGCCGAACAGCTTATCAAACTTTGCGTCAAACGGCAGAAGTGAGAAAATGTCCTTATCACTCATGCCGATGTTGTTTTTTCTCTTATATTTTTTTATGCTGTCAAGGTACAGCCACTGACCGGCAGTGGCAAAGGTAAAGCCGCGAAACAGCAGCGCGGCGCTTTTTATAAGCCCTGAAGCCCGCATATGTGCCTCCGTTAAGCAATGTATCTGCCGCCGATCGACAGGAGTATATACTCACGTCAGCCGACGGTACCATTATACTATAAGCGGTGCGTATTAGCAAATCCTTATATTTTAAACGCCGTCAGGATTGAATTTTGTCGGGTATTGTAATATAATACGGAAGTTAAAATGGATATTTGCGCGTAATTCGCAGCAAAGAGAGGAGCGGCAGTATGGGTATATCAGCAAGGATAAAACGAGAGGTGTTTATCCGCCCATGGCTGAGACAGGGTTATTCAAGGCGCCTTGCCAACTCGTATTATAAAAGGGTGTGCAGAGATCTGAAGACCGATAACGGCGTTTCGGCGGCGGATAAGAAATGGGCGCACGAGCATAAGTACTTCTCCGACAGCATCGCGAAGTATGACCTAAAAAACACTCCGGACAAATACATAACCGATCTTGACTATATGTACCTAAAGCCCTTCAACAACAGCTTCACAAAGTGGGTGCGGGATCTTGTTACGGCAAACAAGGTGCTCATAGACTACCGCGAGCATCTGCCGAGGCTGTATTTCAATATCATCGAGCGTGAGGGCAAAAAGATATTTTTGCCGATAGACACCATAGAGCGTGCCTACGGTGAGAATTATGACGATTTCATAAGGCTTCTCGATGAAAAGGGCGAGCTTATAATAAGGCCCGACCGTTTTTCGGCTTACCGCAGTGCATACAGGATAGTGCGCATCGGCGATAACAGCTACAAGCTGTATAACGATGAGATATGCCGGGTGCGCATGTGGATGCACGGGAACGATTATGACAGGGACTATCTGCTCAGCGAGGAGCTTCCAGAGGATCTGCCCGAGGAGTTTGTACCCAACCCATGCCGGAGCGGCAGCTATGACAGAGACAGCCTTTATGAGCTCATCTCCACCTTTAAGTACGGCTATGTAATAGCCGAGCCCTATCGCGTAAGACCAGAGGATATGGGCATCATACGCATCTATGCTGCCAACGAAAAGCTCAGGGATACAAAGCTTCTGGACTTTTATTACACCCGTCTTGACGGCGATAAGGTAAACTGCCGCGCCGTGACGCCCGACGGAATGCTCGACGGCGCAAGGCTCAGACAGTGGGACGAGATATGCCGCACGGTGAGTGAAATTTCGCATTTTATAAGCGAGATCGAGTATTTCTCCGTCAGCGTTATCCTGACGGAGGACGGCTTTGTCGTAGATTCAATCGACACGAATCCCGAGCTTCCGCCGATAGCGCACAGCGAACGCCTGAACGACTATCTGCTCGCAAGGCTTGAGAAAAAGCGCGAAACGGTGGTCGTAACGCGCGAAAAGTGGTTCAAGGCGTTTAAGGACAAGCGCTTTAAGGCATTCGTGCGCTGGTTCTGCCGTCCGGGTATGCGCTCGTATATGCAGAAGCTGTGGTTCAGCTCCGTGTGGGACGATCTGCTGCACAATAAGGGAACGACTCTCGGTCAGAAGCTGTGGTGCTATAGGCGCGGGTTCCTGTCCTACAGAATAAAGCAATATGGGCTCACGAAGGATAACTACGGGAACTTTCTTTCGGATTACCAGTACCACTGGCTCAACAGAATAAACAACGGCTGTCAGGCATGGATAAACGACAAAACGACGACACGATATGTGTTCGAGCCGTATAAGCAATATTTCGCAAAGTATTACTACGACATTATAAAGGTAGAGGGCGAGACCTGCATAAAGGCGCTTCAGGATATTCCGGAGGGCTACGGAGCATCGTTTGAGGAGATGTTCAGACTGCTGCGTCAGGAAAAGCTTCTCGCACTCAAGCCGTCCTCCGGAACTCACGGCGACGGGTTCTACCGCATGGAGTATGCCGGCGGAAGGTATCTCATAAACGGCGAGGAGATGACCGAGGACGGGATAAGCCGTATGATAGAGTCGTTTAAGTCGATATACATTATCACCGAGTACCTGTTCATGCACCGTGAGCTTAAAAAGATATACCCCAATTCCGTCAACACCATCCGCGTTGCGGTCGTGAACCAGTCGGCATACGAGCCAAGGATAATGCAGACATATATGCGCATCGGCTCCTCGGCTACGGGCTTTACCGACAATGTCGGCTACGGCGGCATATGCGCGAAGATCGACATACCCACGGGACGCTATTACTGCGCAGAGCGGATAATCGGCCATAAGTTCACGCCCTGCCCTATACATCCGGACACCGGCGTTGAGATAGAGGGCGTTGTCCCCAACTGGGAGCTCATGAAAAAGGGAATAACCGATATATGCAATTTCATGCCGGAGCTCGAGTATCTCGGCTTTGACATTGCGATAACCGACGACGGATTTAAGATAATAGAGATAAATATACATCAGGACCTGCACAAGGTAGCCGAGCACTCCGAGGAGTTCAAAAAATTCTTCCGCGATAAGCTCGCGCTCAAGGCACAGAAATACGGCCTGAAAAAATGGTAAAGGAGCAATGAAAATGAAAACCATAGGATTTCTTATAAGCCATAAAAACGGCGAGGGCAGACGCGCACTGCTGCCCGGGCAGCTTGGTGAGATAAAAAATGTCAATAGGCTGTATTTCGAGGAGGGCTACGGCGAAGCCGTCGGCGCTTCCGACGATGAGTACCGTGCAAAGGGAGCGAACATCGTTTCCCGAGATGAGGCTCTTGCCTGCGATATCATAACCGATGTAAAGCTCGGCGATGCCGACTATCTTGATGCAATATCCGACAGCAAGATCATGTTCGGCTGGGCGCACGCCGTGCAGAACATAGATTTTACAAGTGATATGATCCGCAAAAAGCACACCGTCGTCGCATGGGAGGAGATATTCGAGCACGGCAGATACATCTTCTACCGCAACCGCGAGGTCGCGGGCGAGGCGGCGGTGATGCAGGCATTCCGCTACTGCGGTAAAATGCCGTACGACACGCGTGTCGCCATTCTCGGCAACGGTCAGACGGCAAAGGGCGCCATGCGCATCCTGCACGGTCTGGGCGCGAAGGTCGATGTCTACAGTCACCGCCTTGAGAAGCTTTTCCGCAGGAATATGTTCGACTACGATGTGCTCATAAACTGCGTCATGTGGGATACCTCACGCACGGACAGGATAATCTATAAAGAGGATCTCAAAAAAATGAAGTCCGGAACACTCATAATAGATGTGAGCTGCGATCCGTATCTCGAGATAGAGACCTCCCACCCGACGACGATAGACGACCCCGTGTACACTGTTGACGGCGTTGTGCACTATGCCGT
Organism: Escherichia coli; assembly: GCA_963632825.1. Lineage (GTDB taxonomy): Bacteria > Bacillota > Clostridia > Oscillospirales > Oscillospiraceae > F23-B02. The sequence continues at coordinate 24,932 of CAVGWF010000037.1, forward strand.
TGACAACACTCCGGCAATGTACCCCATCACCGTTACCAAGGTGCTCAGTGAGGGGCTTGCAAAGTACATCGATACCGTTATTGAAAAGGATTTCGACAAATACCCCGAATCGCTCAGGAAGGCGACCGTTATAAAGGACGGCGTTATCCGCGACGAGCGTATCGCGGCGTTCAGAAGGAGCAGAGGAGTATTCTGCGAGTAAACGGAGATGCAGCATGACTGACGGCTACGGCAGAAAAATTGAATATCTGCGCATGTCTGTGACCGACGGCTGCAATCTGCGCTGCCGCTACTGTATGCCGCCGGACGGTATGGCGGAGTGCCCGTGCCGGACGGCGATGAGCGCCGACGAGCTTGTCGAGATAGCCCGCGCGGCAGCCGGGCTCGGCATGAGAAAGCTGCGCATAACCGGCGGCGAGCCGCTGGTAAGAAACGATATACTTCCCCTCGTGCGCGCTCTCGGCAAAATAGACGGTATTGAGGATATGAGCATGACGACAAACGCAACGCTGCTCGCCCCGTGTGCAGAGGAGCTGTATGACGCCGGCATACGCCGGATAAATATAAGCCTCGACACGCTGGTTCCTGAAAAATACGGGCAAATAACCCGAGGCGGAAGGCTCGCGGACGCGCTTTGCGGCATACATGCCGCACTCAATGCGGGCATGAGCCCCGTTAAGCTGAACACCGTTTTGATAGGCGGGTTTAATGATGACGAGATAGAAGCTCTTGCCGGGCTTACGCTGCGGTATCCGGTGCAGCTTCGGTTCATAGAGCTCATGCCCATCGGCAATACGGGGGATTTTCCGGAAAGTGCGTATCTGCCGAACGTCGTTGTGCTTGAGCGCCTGCCGCAGCTTATGCCGGTGCCGAGCGAAAGGCACGGCGTTGCGCGGCTGTTCAGACTGCCGGACGCAAAGGGAGAGGTGGGGCTTATAAGTCCCTTGAGCAGCCATTTCTGCGCCGAGTGCAGCCGTCTGCGCCTGACTGCCGACGGCTGTCTGAAGCCGTGTCTGCACTCCGCCGAGGAGCTTCCGGTGCGCGGACTGCACGGCGAGGAGCTGAAAAGGGCGATAATGACCGCGGTGTCGCACAAGCCGGAAAAGCACGGCGCGCTCTCGGCGACCGAGCGCAGTGAGGCACGGCGCAGCATGTACCGTATAGGAGGCTGAAGAATGGCTAAGATAGCTGCAATTTGCATAAGCGATGTGCGCGGGATACAAAAGCACGAGATACCCGCGGCGCATCTTCGTAAGGACTGGGGTATTGAGGGCGACGCCCATGCGGGAAACTGGCACAGGCAGGTGAGCCTGCTTTCGGTGACCAGCGTCGCAAAGCTTCAGGAAAAGCTCAGCTTTGAGCTCAGGCACGGTGCCTTTGCGGAGAATATCCTCGTTGAGGGCATGGCGGTGCACACGCTGCCGGTAGGTACCCGGCTGCGCATAGGCACGGCGCTGTGCGAGGTCACACAGATCGGCAAGGAGTGTCACAACGACTGCGCGATACGCAAGGCCGCAGGAGACTGCGTTATGCCGCGCGAGGGCATATTCGTAAGGGTCCTTGAATCCGGCGATGCCAAAGCCGGAGACGAAATTACCATAGAAAGCTGAAAAGCAGCACTCCCACACCGACGGTCGGGGGAGTGCTGCTTTAACATTTGCTGCGGCGCCGTAAATTATTTGTCCAGAGCCATATCCATGAGCGCCTGCTTTATTCTGAATACCTGAGTTGCCTGCGCAACGGTGAGATCGTCGAGCTGCTTGTTGAGCCTGTCGATGGCATCCATCTGCGATGCCGAGAGCCCCGCTGCCGCGGGCTTTTTCTGCGCGACTATGCCCTCGGCCTCATGCCGGGCATCGTCGATTATCTCCTCGGCGCGGCGCTTTGCCTCCGCCTCCGCGCTCTCCGCGCGCTTCTGCACCTCAAGCAGGAGCTGAGCCATTTTTTCCTTTGAGGCATCTATCTGCTCAAGCTCGGCGCGCAGGCGCTCGTTCTCCTCGATGATCTCATTCGCAGCCGCCCTTATCTCGGCCATTTTTGCGTCGACCTTGCCGGCATTATAGTACTTCTGCTTTGCTATATCAAAGCTTATATCGTTGAAAAAATCCATTGTTACCGCCATATCGGACCTCCGCTGAGCTTTTACATTCCTTATCCAATATAGCAGAATTACATAAAAATTTCAATCAAGTTTTACGGACAAAAAACGGCATTTTGTTATAAAAGTGTTGACAAACTGTGAACTTATTAATAAAATATTAATAATCGTGCGCAAAGACGCAGCGGAGAGAATATATATTTAAGGGGAGAAACATGAAGAAATCAGCTCTTACCACCATTATCAGCATCCTGCTTGTACTTGCGGGTGTGTTTGCGCTTGCCGCGGCCGGCTTCGGCGTGAAGGACGGTCTTGCGATCAAGAAGTATAAGGAAGACGACGCAAAGGCAGCGGATGTTGTCGGTGATCTTGAAAAAGCCATAGCTGCGCTCAAGGCAAACGAGGAGGACTACCTCGAAGGTATAGGCACATATAATAAGGGCCTGAGCGACTATGCCGCCGGTCAGCAGGCTTATGATGCCGGCAAGGCGGAGCTAAGTCAGGGCTATATGGACTATGAGGCGGGCAAGAAGGCTCTGGAAGAGGGCAGAGCCAAGATCGCCGAGGGTCAGGCAACGATAGACGCAAATACGGACGCATATAACGAAGGCAAGGAGCTGCTTGCAAAGATCGAGCCGCTCATGCCGTATCTTGAGCAGTATGTTCAGCTCCGCGACGGTACCGTTGCGAATCTGCCCGGCTTTGACAGTGCCCAGGCATGGTTTGTGAGCATTGTCCGGCCTCTGGCATCCCGCCTCGGTCTTGATATCCCTGCCGATGTCACCGATTTTCCCGCATATATGCAGAATATGGTGGCGGAGGGCAAGGCGATGCTCAAGCAGTATGAGGACGGTCTTGCAGAGCTTGAAGCGGGCAAGGCGGAGCTTGCGGCCGGTGAAGCCGCTCTCGCCGATGCGGAAAAACAGCTTGCAGCCGGTGAAGCCGCTCTCGCCGACGGCGCAAACGAGCTTGCGGCCGGCGCTGCGGCGCTTGCCTCCGGCAAGGCGGATCTCGAGGCGTTCGAGGAAGGCATGGCGCTCGTCGATGAGTACACCATGACCTGCTACAAAAATGAACCCATTTACCGCTACAACGGCGATATGGCGGTGCCCGGTCCCGAGCAGCGCCTCGGCGCGGATTTCGATTGGAAGAAGTACGATGAAAACGGCGAGCTTGTAACTCTGCGCAACGGCGAGCCGTACCTCGACCTCGACAAGTGCCTCGAGGTGTGCAAGAGCTTCCGCGAGTCGGTAGCCGATCATGTTGCGGATGTAACCCAGGAGCTCACCATGCGCCTGATACTCTATGTGGTGCTTGCAGTCGCGGGTGTGCTCGGCATAATCGGAGGCATCCTCGGTCTGGTCGGAAAGCGTTCGGCGGTCGTTTTGGGCATCATGACCGCAGTGCTCGCGGTTGGCTGCAATATCTTCGGACTGCTTACCCGTTATCACGGCTATACATATCCGCTCAAGGACGGGACCTATTCCGGTACCCTCCAGCTTATCGGCATAATAGTCTTTGCTGCCATTGCGATAGCTTTTGTTATCGTCACCGTATCGGCAAGGAAGGAGGCTGCAAGAGCAGCCGCCGCAGAGGCATAATAAAGCATCCGAATGAATTGACACCACGGCCTGCGCCGTGGTGTTAATTCATATAAAGATATTTTAATAACGATGGTTGCATAAAAATAAATATGTTATATAATCGGGAGTAGTATTCCCTGTGTATGACATACTACGGAGGCTATTATGACTGACAGAAAGCTAAACCTTACCATGCTGTGCGATTACTATGAGCTTACTATGGGCAATGGCTATTTTGACCACGGTATGGGCGACAGAATAACCTATTTTGATGTGTTTTATCGCCAGAATCCCGATAACGGCGGCTTTGCGATCGCTGCGGGACTTGAGCAGGTGGTAGACTATATCCGCGATCTGCACTTCGACGATGAGGATATAGAGTATCTTCGCGGCAGAAAAATGTTCTCCGAGGAGTTTCTGGAGTATCTGCGTAATTTTAAATTCGAGGGCGATATATGGGCGGTCCCGGAGGGGACGCCGGTGTTCCCGCGTGAGCCGCTTATGGTCGTGCGCGCTCCGGCGATACAGGCTCAGCTTATTGAGACCTATGTGCTGCTTGAGATAAACCACCAGAGCCTTATTGCCACAAAGGCAAACCGCGTCTGCCGTGCGGCGGAGGGCAGAGTGGTGCTCGAGTTCGGATCACGCCGTGCGCAGGGCATCGACGGCGCCGTTACGGGTGCCAGAGCCGCATTTATCGGCGGCTGCGCGGGTACTGCATGCGCCCTTTCAGACACGCGCTACGGTGTGCCTGCCGGCGGCACCATGGCACATTCGTGGGTGCAGATGTTCGACTCCGAGTATGAGGCGTTCAAGGCGTATTGCCAGACCTATCCGACGAATGCAACGCTGCTGGTGGATACCTACAACTCCCTGAAAAGCGGCGTTCCGAACGCCATCCGCGCCTTTAACGATGTGCTCAAGCCCCTCGGCATAACGAAGTGCGGCATCCGCTTTGACTCGGGGGATATGGCATATCTCACGCGAAAGGCACGCGAAATGCTTGATGAGGCAGGCTGGACCGAGTGCAGGATAACGGTGTCGAACTCCCTTGACGAGCGCCTCATAACCGAGCTTCTGCTTCAGGGAGCAAGGATAGACTCCTTCGGCGTCGGCGAGAGGCTCATAACCGCGAAGTCCGATCCGGTGTTCGGCGGCGTGTACAAGCTGTGCGCGGTCGAGGATGCTCAGGGCAATATCGTGCCCAAGATAAAGATAAGCGAAAATGTCGGCAAGATAACGAATCCCGGCTTCAAAAAGGTCTACCGCTTCTTTGAAAAGGAAAACGGCATGGCGGAGGCGGATTACATCTGCCTCAATCACGAGCAGGTGGACGATACAAAGCCGCTTGAGATATGCGACCCCGAGGCGCGCTGGAAGCGCAAGACGATGGAAAATTTCAGGGCGCAGGAGCTGCTTGTTCCGATATTCAGGAGCGGCGAGCTCGTGTACGATCTGCCGGACCTTGAGGATATCCGCCGCCACTGCGCATATCAGGTCAGCACGCTCTGGCCTGAGGTCAAGCGCTTTGATTTCCCGCATCAGTACTATGTAGATCTTTCCGAGGAGCTCATGGAGCTCAAGGACGAAATGCTCAAGGCAAAGAGGTAACACGATGGAAGCAGCAAAAAGGCGTGAGTATATAGTGTCGAAGCTTGCGGCGAGCAAAAGGCCCGTCAGCGCAACGGTGCTGGCAAACGAGCTGTCGGTAAGCCGGCAGATAATCGTGGGCGATATTGCGCTGCTGCGTGCAGCCGGCGAAAAAATAATGGCAACTCCGCGCGGGTATCTGCTTGACGGACTGCAGGGCGAGAATGTATACACCGTTGCGTGCGTACACGGAGTGGACGACATGGAAAAGGAGCTCAACATCATGGTCGATAACGGCTGCACCGTTTTGAATGTAACGGTTGAGCACCCGATATACGGTCAGCTTACCGGTCAGCTCCATTTGTCAAACCGCTACGAGGTATCGCAGTTTATGCGCAAAATAGGCGGCAATGCAAGCCCGCTGAGCGGACTCACCGGCGGCATACATCTGCACGCGCTTGCCTGTCCGGACAGAGAATGCTTTGAGCGTACAAAGGAGCAGCTCGCGCGTGAGGGACTTCTTTATACACAATCTCATTGACAAAAAGCAAAAACAGAGTTAAAGTAGACCATGCAGGTGTCAAGACACCGGCATGGTCTTTTTATTTGCGGAGGTAATACATATGGCAAGGCTGAAGGCATTCTTTAAGCGCAAGGATATTGAGGTAAGCCTCAAGCGCTACGGTATAGATGCGCTCGGCGCAATGGCGCAGGGGCTTTTCTGCACCCTGCTCGTCGGTACGATACTTGACACTCTCGGCACTCAGCTGGGCATAGGCTTTTTGGCGGCGCCGCTTATCGAAATAGGCGGAACGGGCTACACGATAGGAAAGTTTGCCTCGGCTATGGTCGGACCTGCAATGGCGGTGGCCATAGGCTATGCGCTGAAGGCTCCGGCGATGGTGCTGTTTTCGCTTATACCGGTGGGTTACGCAACAAATGTCATGGGCGGAGCGGGCGGACCGCTTGCCGTGTATGTAGTTGCGATAGTCGCAGCCGAGTTCGGAAAAATGGTCTCGAAGGAGACTAAGATAGATATACTCGTGACGCCCATAGTCACGATACTTGCCGGCATAGGCGCCGCCTACTTCATAGCGGCTCCCATCGGCAAGGGTGCAATGGCGGTAGGAACGCTCATAAAGTGGGCGACTACGCAGCAGCCGTTTATAATGGGCGTGCTCGTATCGGTCATCGTCGGCATTGCGCTCACACTGCCTATATCCTCGGCGGCCATCTGCGCTGCCCTCAGCCTCACGGGGCTTGCAGGCGGTGCGGCACTTGCGGGCTGCTGTGCGAACATGGTCGGCTTCGCGGTCGTTTCGTTCAGGGAAAACGGCTGGGGCGGCATTGTTTCGCAGGGTCTGGGTACCTCGATGCTCCAGATGGGCAACATTGTACGCAATCCGAAGATATGGATACCCGCGATAGCGGCAAGCGCCGTTACCGGTCCCGTTGCGACCTGCCTGTTCAAGCTTGAAATGAACGGAGCCGCGGTCTCGTCCGGTATGGGCACCTGCGGTCTCGTAGGTCCCATAGGCGTGTGGACGGGCTGGTCGAACCCCTCGGCGGAGGCGGTGCTCGACGGTGCGAAGGCGATCGTGCCCACGGCGGGCGACTGGATAGGACTTGCGCTCATCGCCATTGTCCTTCCGGCGCTGCTCTCGTGGGCGTTCGGGCTCGTCTGCCGCAAGCTCGGCTGGATAAAGGACGGCGACATGAAGCTCAACTGAATATTAAAAAAAGAGGCACAAGGCCTCTTTTTCGTGAAAATTTATTTTCACGAAAAATCTCGCTGTGCTCGTCAAAAAAGCCTGAGTTATCAGGCTTTTTTTGATGGCTATAATCTAATTTGAGGCGGGACCTTGTCCCCCTCACACTCCCTCTGCTGAGTATTGGATTTTACGCTCTTGCAGCTGCCTTTCCAAGCTCTTTGACAGTCTGAAAAGAGGTACAAGGCCTCTTTTTATTTATTTTCCGACGCAAAAGCGCTCGAATATTCTGTTTGTGACCTCGTCGCGTACCGTGCGTCCGGTGAGCTCTCCGAGCGCCGACATTGCCTCCTCCGTCTCGGTGAGCACGATATCCGGCGTACAGCCGGCAGTCAGCGCATGGGATGCCGCGGTGAGCGACTCAAGCGCACGGCTGACCGCCTCAAACTGCCGCGCATTTGTGAGTATCTCGCCCGCAGGAGCGTCCGGCATCGGAAACAGCCTGCGCACGGTGCCTTCAAGCTCGGATATGCCCTCACCGGTGACTGAGCTCACGGTAACGATCGGAAGCGCCGTTTCGGGGACGGCCGCGCGGCTGCCAAGGTCGGATTTTGACAGAACCACTATGCCGTGCGGTGCGGCCTCCGCGTATTTTATTATATCCTTATCCTCGGCGGTAAGCTCTCCGCTGCCGTCGATGACCGCAATGACCAGCTCCGCCTCATGCATGGCGCGGCGCGAGCGGTCAACTCCGAGGCGCTCGAGCTCGTCGCTTGTTTCGCGTATACCGGCGGTGTCGGTCAGCCTGAGCAGCACACCGCCGAGCTTCAGCCTCTCCTCTATGGTGTCGCGCGTTGTGCCCGGAATATCCGTGACTATCGCGCGGTCATACCCCAAAACGGCATTCAGAAGCGAGCTCTTTCCCGCGTTCGGCCTGCCGACTATCGCGGCGGGAATGCCGGACTGCATGAGCCTGCCGCGGTCGTAGCTTGCGCGGAGCGCACCGAGAGTTTTCTCCGCGCGGGATATATCCTCCCGATACCGCTCAATGAGAAACGGCTCGATGTCCTCGTCGGGGTAATCGAGCACCGCGTGGTAATGCGAGCTTATGTCGGTGAGCACGGCGTATACCGCATCTATCCTGCGCGATATCGCTCCGGCGAGCTGACCTGCGGCATTGCGTGCAGCCTCGGCGGTCTCGGCGTCGATTATATCGGCCACAGCCTCGGCGCCGGCAAGATCCATCCTGCCGTTTAAAAACGCGCGCTTTGTAAACTCGCCCGGCAGCGCCTGCCTCGCGCCGAGGGCAAACGCTGCTTCGAGCACCGCACGCAGCACGACCGGCGAGCCGTGGCACTGGAATTCGGCGGTATTCTCGCCCGTGTAGCTGTTGGGTGCGCGGCTTACGGTGCAAAGGCAGACATCCAGAAGTCTGCCGCCGTCATCAAAAAGCTTGCCGTACATGAGCTTTCTGTCCTCGCATTCGGACATCGGTCTGCCGCACGAGGGCTTAAACAGCCTTCCGGCAATATCTGTTGCCGCATCGCCGGACAGACGCACGATGCCTATCGCGCACACCTGTGAGCCGGTGGATACGGCGGCTATGGTATCGGACATGGTACTTCTCCTCAAAAAGAAAAGCGGGCGCAGCCCGCTTTTCAAATGCCTTCGATAATTATTTGTTCATTCTCGCCGCACGGGCAGCCTTCTCGTCGTTATCCTCGGAGATGTAGTAGCTCAGAGAAAGCAGGCTGTCCGAGAAATGGATGTTTTCAACGATCGTGCTGCTCTCGGGCGAGGTCAGCTCGACATTGGTGAAGTTCCAGATGGCGTTTATGCCGTGCTTTGTGAGCAGCTCGGTGGTCTCGATAGCGTGAGCCTTGGGGACGCAGAGTACCGCAGCGTCGATCTTGTTTTCGCTGAGATAGGCGGGCAGCTCCGCCATGTCGTGAATGGTGACACCCTCATAGTCGGTACCGATCAGCTCAGGCTTTATGTCGAATGCGGCTTTAAGATCAAAGCCCCAGGTCTTGAACGAGAAGTTGCACATAAGTGCCTGACCGAGGTTGCCGACACCGATGAGGATGGCGCTGTAGCCCCTGTCCATGCCGAGAATGGACGCGATCTCCGCACGAAGAGCGGTGACCTTGTAACCATAGCCCTGCTGACCGAATTCACCGAAGCAGCTGAAATCCTGACGGATCTGCGACGGGGTGAGACCGAGCTGACGACCGAGCTCGCCGGATGATATGCGGCTCACTCCAGCCTCGGTGAGCTCATCGAGCTTGCGAAGGTAGCGGGGGAGGCGGCGGATAACATTATTAGATACTTTTACGCGCTTCATACTTGACTTCTCCTTAAAAGAGGCAAATGGATGTTAATTATTTGATTAACCGATTATATCATATGTTTTTTTTCATTTCAAGAGGTAAAATGACAGAAAGCGTGCATCCTAATGCGGAAAACCTGCATTTTTCGTAAACCTGACAGGATTGATGTTTTGCCGATTATGTGTTATTTTAAACTCCACGGAGAGTGATAAATATGAGAATGAGGAAAAAACCCAATTTACAGCCGCGCATGGAAAGGTGCGCCGAGGTACTTGTAAAGCAGCCTGAGGCACTCGGCGGGTCATGGCGCAGAGTGCTTCCCGGCTATGAGAGGCTATGGCTCGAGATAGGCTGCGGCAAGGGCAGATTTACCGTCGGCACCGCGCAGGAGCACCCCGAAGCGATGCTTCTGGCGCTTGAAAAGGTCGAGGACGCGCTCGTTATCGCAATGGAGCGTGCGGTAGATGCACAGATAAGCAATGTGCGGTTTATATCCATGGATGCAGACAGACTGCGCGAGGTGTTTGTGCCTGCCGAGGTCGACAGGATATTCCTGAATTTCTGCGATCCGTGGCCGAAAAGCCGCGATGCAAAGCACCGGCTCACGGCACCGAATTTTCTGAGGATATATGCGGATCTGCTGCCAATAGGCGGCGAGGTGCATTTTAAAACGGATAACCTGCCGCTGTTTAAGTGGTCGGTGAGGCAGTTTGAGGCCGAGGGCTGGGAGATAAGAGAGCTGACAAACGATCTGCACGAAAACGGAAACGGCGGAGTTATGACCGACTATGAGTCCAAATTCCGGGAAATGGGCGTTAAGATAAACAGACTTGCCGCATGCAGAACGGGCGAGACGAAGGACGGAAGCGCCGGAACCGCACCGAGGCTCAGGGATGCGGCGCTGTCCGATGCAAGGGGGGCTAAGAAATGAGATTTATAAGCTGGAATGTAAACGGACTGAGAGCCGCCGTAAAAAAAGGCTTTGAGGAGACATTCTATGCACTGGATGCCGACCATTTCTGCATTCAGGAGACAAAGCTTCAGGCAGGGCAGATAGAGCTCGACCTGCCGGGATATGAGCAGTACTGGTGCTATGCCGATAAAAAAGGCTATTCCGGCACGGCGATATTCACAAAGCACAAGCCGCTCTCGGTTAGCTGCAACATCCCCGGTCACGACACCGAGGGCAGGGCGATAACGCTGGAGTATGAGGATTACTGGCTCGTTGCGGTGTACACGCCAAATTCACAGGACGGGCTCAAGCGCATAGACTACCGCATGAGCTGGGAGGATGATTTCCGGCAGTACCTGTGCTCGCTGGATGCGAAAAAGCCGGTGATAATTTGCGGTGACCTTAATGTTGCCGCAAGCGAAATTGATTTGAAAAATCCAAAAAGCAATGTCGGAAATCCCGGATTCAGCTTTGAAGAACGGGAAAAGTTTCAAGAGCTTCTGCAAGCCGGATTTACGGATTCGTTCCGCTATTTATATCCCGACAAAAGAGACGCTTACACATGGTGGTCATATCGGGCAAACGCAAGACAAAAGAACGTCGGCTGGCGTATTGACTACTTCGTCGTGTCCGAGCGGCTGCGGGACAACATAAAGAATGCATACATACTGCCCGAGGTCATGGGCTCGGATCATTGTCCGGTGGGGCTCGATGTTCTATGGTGAAGATAGGCAATGTTGAAATAAAAGGACGCATGACGCTCGCGCCTATGGCGGGAGTTACCGACTTCGCGTTCCGGAGCATATGCACGGAGCTTGGCGCGGCGCTCACAACGACGGAAATGGTCAGTGCGAAGGCCCTTGTTTACGGTGATAACAAGACGAAGGGTCTGCTGTATAATCTTCCGGACTGCCGCCCGTTTGCCGTGCAGATATTCGGACACGAGCCGGAGGTCATGGCTTCGGCGGCTCCCATGGCGATAGAGCTGTCAGGCGCGGAGCTGCTTGATATAAACATGGGCTGTCCGGTAGGGAAGATTGTAAAAAGCGGCGACGGCTCCGCGCTCATGCGCGATCCCGAGCTTGCCGCACGCATAGTCGAGGGCGTTGTAAGGACTGCCGGAGTACCGGTTACGGTGAAATTCCGCAAGGGCTTTGACGGCGGCAGCGTAAACGCCGTTGAGCTTGCGAGGACTCTTGAGCAGGCGGGTGCGTCGGCGCTCGCCGTGCACGGAAGGACCCGTGCCCAGATGTATGCGGGCAAAGCCGACTGGGACATCATCCGCGATGTAAAGCGCGCGGTGAGCATACCGGTGATCGCAAACGGAGATATATTCTCCGCAGAGGATGCAGAGCATATCCTGCGGTATACCGGCTGCGACCTTGCGATGGTCGGCAGGGGCGTATTCGGCGACCCGTGGCTTTTTGAGCAGGCAAACGCCCTCATAGCCGGTGAGCCGGTGCCGGAGCTGCCGCCGCTTTCCGAGCGTATGGATCTTGCCGTAAGGCATACGAGAATGTATGCCGAGGTGTTCGGCGAGCGCCTTGCCTGCCTTGAGGCACGGCATCAGATACCGTGGTATCTGAAGGGTGTTGCCCATGCGGGATATTATAAACAGCAGCTCGTTCGTGTCGAAACGCTCGACGAGATAGATAAGCTTATAAAGGGTATAAAAAGAGATCTGATATGACCGAAATGCTCGACAAGGATATAATCGACAGAGTTAACGGCGGCGATACCCAGGCCTTTGAGGAGCTCGTGCGGCGGTATGAAAAAACGGTGTTCAATATTGCCCTGCGCATGGTAGGCGACAGTGACGATGCCGCCGATATGACGCAGGAGGCGTTTATAAAGGCGTACGGCAACCTCGGCTCGTTTCGGGGTGACAGCAGGTTTTCCGTCTGGCTTTACCGGATAACCACGAATTTGTGCCTTGATCATCTGCGCACGAGAGCGAGAAAAAAACAGGTGCCGCTTAGTCTCGACGACGATGACGGGCAGGAGCTCGAGCTTCCGGATATGCGCGCCATGCCCGAGGAGCAGCTCATGCGAAAGCTGAGCATGCAGGCTGTACGCCGCGGACTCGAGCGCCTTGCGCCTGAGCACCGGCAGATACTCATTATGCGCGAGCTCGGCGGCATGAGCTATGCCGACATTTCGGCAGCGCTCTCGCTTGAGGAGGGCACGGTGAAATCCCGCATATTCCGTGCAAGGAAAAACCTGTGCTCATTCCTCCTGACCGACGGGAACATTCCCGATTCCATAGCGTCAGAGAATAAGAAGGGAGGAGGCCGGTGATGGAGCACGAAAAGTGTATAGAGCTCATAAGCCTGCTAATAGACGGCGAGCTCACAGATGCCGAAAGCACCGGCGTGCGCGAGCATGTCGCCTCATGCCCCGAGTGCAGGAGGGTGTACGAGGCGTTCAGCACCATGTCGCAGAGCCTGCGTGAGCCGGAGGATGTGCCCGAGGGTCTGCATGAGGATATTATGAGCGGGATCAGGCGCTCGCAGGAAAAGCACCCGCGCGCCCTTCGGATAAGATGGCTTGCTGCCGCTGCGTGCCTTGCGCTTGTGCTGTTTGCCGGAGCAAGGGCGGGAATGTCCGTTTCCCCGATAAGTAATGACGGAGGCAGTGAAGATAAGCAGGCAGAGTCCGACGGCCTGACCGCGGTATATCAGGACGAATATGACGGTGACGAAAAAGGCAGCGGCCGAGCCCCGTGCATCGAGGTAACGGATGCCGAGACGGCAAAGCGGCTCGATTCAATGCTTGAGCCGAGCGGAGAGGATAAAGCTCCGCCCGAGCGTGAGCCGGACATGACGGTGACATTCATATTCGGCGACAGTCGGACGCCGATAGAGCTTTATTTCGACGGTCAGGATGTCTATGCAGATTACGGCGGCGGTGCGTTCCATACTGAAGCGGCCGCAGATCAGATAAAAAAGCTGCTCAACATAGAATAAAATAGAGCAAATCCAAAGCTCCCGAAGCGAAAAGCTTCGGGAGCTTTAGATTTGCTGCCAATGTTTTTATTATCGGATCAGGCGCTGGCGGAGTAGGTGAAGCTGACTCCGGGATAGCGCGTCTGCGGGTCGATCCTCGAACCGTTTACATACATCTCAAAGTGCAGGTGAGGACCCGTTGACATGCCGGTCGAGCCGACATAACCGATGGTCTGACCGCGGGAGACCGTCTGACCGACGGACACCGCACGCGAGGACATGTGCGCGTAAAGCGTTTGCATGCCGTTGCCGTGGTCGATCATGACATAGTTGCCCCAGCCGCCGTTCCAGCCATCGGACGAATAGACAACGGTACCGGAGTCTGCCGCCCAGATAGCGGTGCCGTAGCTTGCGCCGATGTCTGTGCCGCCGTGGTTTTTATATTCGCCGGTGACGGGGTGGGTACGCGGACCCTGACGGCTCGTTATGTAGGTGCAGTAGCTCGGCCATACGAGATTGCCGGTGCCGACGGTGCTGCCGCCGCTGTTGCCGCCGCCGTCGCTTTTCTTCTGCTCCTCCTGCTGCCTGTTGAGCTCGTTTACCTTACTCTGAATGTCGGAGCTGAGCTGCTTTTCCTGTGCGTTGAGCTGGCTGAGAACGCTGGCGTTAGCATTGATGTCGCTCTGGAGGGACGAGATGACGGCGGTGGCCTCCTGAATGTCGGCCTCCTGCTGCGCCTTCAGATCCTCGAGCTCGGCCTTGGTGTCCTCCATCTCGGCCTTGGCTTCCTCGTACTCCGCCTTGACGGCCTTGAGGTCGGTGACAGACTGACGGTAGGCGTTTTCAAGCTCCTTGTCGCTCTTCATGATATCGCCGATGTCGTCTATAAGGCTGAGAAACTCGCCGATGCTGTTGGCACCGAAAAGGACTTCAAAATAGTTGTACCTGCCGGCCTCCTCCATCGCACGAACGCGGATCCTGTACTTCGCGAGCTGGTCGTCGGCATTCTTCTGAGCCTCCTCGACCTCCACATTCTTCTGCTCGATAAGCTGAGTGTGCAGCTCTATCTGCTCGTTGAGGTTGAGGATCTGCTTAACGGTGATGGCATTTTTCTCGTCGAGCGCATTTTTGAGCGCTATAAGATCACTTTGCTGCCCCTGAAGAGAATTGATGGTCGATTGAACCTGACTCTTCTGGCTGGAAAGCTGCGATTTCTGAGACCTGAGAGAGTCTATCTCTGACTGCGTTACGGCAAATGCCGAAACGCTCATCATAGAGAACATGACGCTCATCGTCATTACCAGAGCCATCGCAAAAGCTAAAACCCTTTTAAACTTTTTCTTTAGCATATTGATCTCCAATCCGTGGGTACTGATTTGCTGCCATAATATTATACATCCCTTGTCAAGCAAGGGCAAGCCTCATATTACGGACACAGGCAATTATGCCACAAAATGACCTCGCCTTTGTTAATAAAGTATTATAAAACTGTAAAAACCCCTCCGGAGCAGGTGTACAGCTTCGGAGGGGCAAAAGAGCTTTGCTTTATCAGAACAGGCCGTTTGCTTTGAAGATAGCCGCGAAAACGGTGGAGACAACGGTCATGAGCTTGATGAGGATGTTTATGGACGGACCGGAGGTATCCTTGAACGGATCGCCGACGGTGTCGCCGACAACGGCTGCCTTGTGAGCGTCGGAGCCCTTGCCGCCGTGGTGTCCTTCCTCAATGTACTTCTTGGCGTTATCCCATGCGCCGCCGGCGTTGGACATGAACATTGCCATCATAACACCGGAAACGAGGGAGCCTGCGAGCAGACCGGCAAGAGCGGTGGAGCCGAGAATGATGCCGACTGCCAGAGGAGCGACGACTGCCATGATGCCGGGAACGAGCATCTCCTTAAGAGCCGCAGTGGTGGAGATGGCAACGCAGGTCTTGTAGTCGGGCTTTGCGGTGCCTTCCATGACGCCGGGGATCT